>NZ_JASPGN010000029.1:0-1305 GCF_030232655.1 Corynebacterium sp. MSK218 | reverse complement strand
TGAAGCGTCCTGGGTTTAGTTCCTACCTCAGCTAAGGAAGGATTGAACTATGCCTAGAAAGTATTCCGTTGAGTTCAAGGAGAAGGCGGTCCATCAGATCATCGAAATGGTCCGCCTGGAGTCCTGCTCACTGCAACGTGCCTACACGGAGGTCGGTGAGCTGCTTGGAGTATCTCACCACACGTTGCGGGCTTGGTACCGTGACAGCGCTTCAGCACGTGATGACTCTGACGCGTCTGGCGGCGAAACAATGGAAGAAGAGCTCAAGCGTTTGCGCCGAGAAAACCGTGAGCTGAAACGAGCAAACGGGATTCTTAAGACTGCTTCGGCTTTTTTCGCAGCGGAACTCGACCGACCCACGACCAAATGATCTCCTACATCGACACGTACAAGGATCAGTTTGGGGTCGAGGCCATCTGCCGAGTCCTTAAACAAGCAGATCGTGGATTCATTACTTCACGCGGCTACCGCAAAGCCACCACACGTGTTCCCAGCGCAAGAGCCTTAAGCGATAGCCTGCTCATCCCAGAGATACAACGTGTGCATGCGCAGAATTTCTCGGTTTACGGTATCCGCAAAATGTGGCACGCGATGAACCGTGAAGGCTTTCATATCGGCCGCGACAAAACCGCCCGATTAATGAAGCTAGCTGGTGTTTCCGGCCGCAGACGTGGACGAACCCCCGTGACAACGACTAGCCCGAAGACACCGGATCATCGCCCAGACCTAGTACAGCGAAACTTCCGTGCACAAGCACCAGGAAGGCTGTGGGTTGCCGACATTACCTACGTTCGCACCCTGTCAGGATTCGCCTACACCGCGTTTGTCGTGGATGTCTACAGTCGAAAGATTGTTGGTGTTGCTACACGCTCAACGATGCGCACCGATGCGCTGCCCATGGAGGCTTTGGAGCATGCGTTAACGACTGCAGGGCGAATCCATGGAAACCAGCTGATTCACCACAGTGATCGGGGCAGCCAGTACGTGTCACTGAAGTATTCCACCGCTCTCGCGGAATCCGGAATCCGGCCGAGTGTCGGAACAGTCGGCGATTCTTATGACAATGCTCTAGCCGAAACAGTCAACGGTCTCTACAAGGCGGAACTGATTCATGCCCAAGGCCCGTGGACGTCGGTCGGAGAAGTCGAACTGGCCACCTTGCGGTGGGTGCATTGGTGGAACACCAAGCGGCTTCATGAAGCTTTGGACTACGCCACCCCACAGGAAGTCGAAACCGAGTACTATCTCACCCAGCCCATCAACACAGGGCCGTAAAAGAAGCGGAACTAAACCCAGGACGCTTCA
>NZ_JASPGN010000028.1:0-1383 GCF_030232655.1 Corynebacterium sp. MSK218 | reverse complement strand
ACTACATCTTGCGGTGCCTGATCCACTCCGGACAACTACAGGACAAAATCAACGCACTCTAAAACCGGAAGGGCCCCCAAACTGATTTTTGTATGCGTCGATGTAGGAGATCATTTGGTCGCGGGTCGGTCGAGTTCCGCTGCGAAAAAGCCGAAGCAGTCTTAAGAATCCCGTTTGCTCGCTTCAGCTCACGGTTCCCGCGGCGCAGTCGCTTGAGCTCTTCCTCCATTATCTCGCCGCCTGAAGCGTCAGAGTCACACGTACTGAAGCGCTGCCACGGTACCAAGCCCGAAACGTATGGTGAGATACCCCAAGCAGCTCACCGGCCTCCGCGTAGGCGCGCTGCAATGTGCAGGACTCCAGCCGGACCATTTCAATGATCTGATGAATCGCCTTTTCCTTAAACTCAACGGAGTGCTTTATAGGCATAGTTCAATCCTTCCTTAGCTGAGGTCTTTGCTGAGGTGGGAACTAAATGGGCTAATTGCACACTTGCGGCGCGTACATACTTCATTACAAAGAAACAGCCCCCTCAGCTATATCTGCCGTACGCGGCGAACGCGCCACGGGCAAGGCCGACGCAACAGCTGCGACTACCAACGCAGCTGCCAAAGCAACCGCCGCAACACCAGGATGAGAAGAAAGCGCCGCGAAAAGAATCATTCCAAGCGGGGTACCGGCGGTAAAGACCAGCTGATCCTTTGTAGCGAACTGGTGTACCAGACCATCATCTCCCAAAGACTGCCCGAGAGAATCCCACGCAATGCCTGCCGCAGTCATTAACAAGGACGCAGCGGCACCAACTGCGGCGATGAGCACGAAGACAGAGGAGTATGCCAAAGCCAGGATCTGCCCGGCCAGAAGAATCAACATGAGGATTTGCAAGGTGCTAAAACGCACTCGATCTAATGCCTTCAAAATTGTTGCGGCTGAGCCAAGCAGCGAACCGACCGCAAGCGCAGTTGCCATAAACCCCCACGACTTTTCGTCGAAAGTATTCATAATCCATGTAGGACCAGCACTTCCCAGGAAGCCGTTGACTACTGCCGCGACCAGCCAAGTGCCGAGCCCTACCCGCACCCAGCTCGGGAGCGTTGGGGACGCAAGAGGCTTGTTTGGACTCGATGAACCTGCGCTGTCCGGTTCTGGTTCAGCCGCTGCGCTTTTAGAGTTTTCGCCTGCTGGTTCGCAACGTGCTGAGAGAAACGGAAGAACAAAGAGCATGGCCACGAGGAAAGTGGCGCCGTCGATAAGCAATACCGTGTTAAATCCCAAGGTGAGCACTGCCGCTGTACCGATGAGAGGGCCGCAAGGTCAGCAATGAGATCTTTCATTTCAGCAGCGTAGCCTGCCACTAGGCTATAAGCTGTTCCAAAAGTACAA
>NZ_JASPGN010000027.1:0-1581 GCF_030232655.1 Corynebacterium sp. MSK218 | reverse complement strand
TTTCCAAAACGGAATTATGGTGTGGCACCCCAAATTCGGCGCTCACGCTATAACAGGCGATGTCCTACTGCAGTGGGCATATACAAGTTTGACCAACGCACAGCTCAATTACCCACTCGACGATCCCAAAGACTTTAGAGACGGGTGGAAAAAACAGACCTTTTTGGAAGGCGCTATTTACGGAAGCCAGCTGGAAACATTCTTCCCTAAATATAACCCTTTAGCTGGCGCCGAATCTGACGAGCCCACTCTACAGTCGGCAGGAGTTGCAGGAGGCAACGACTATACCGATCAAGTGGTATTGGAAACCGATGACAAGTGTGGCAACCATATTGTTTTAAGAAGGGGCTGGTACAACCCCAACGATCCGAATCCTTGGGGATATGACAAAATTCGTCACAAGCACAATATTTGGAGCCTCTTTTCAATTAAGACAGCTGTAGAAAACCTGTGCCCTTCAGAAAAGCAGTCTTACCGAAGCATCTATAACGCCACCGTCTATCGAACGATTGATTGCCATAGTCCTAGAAGAAAAGACTGCACTAAGACGGGGGAAGAGTTTCCTTTCCGAATTGTTTATGAGACCGAAATAGCTAATTTCCTTCCAGATTATGCTACTGAAACTCGCGGCATGAACACTTTTTATCCTACTGATGGAAGGACAGAGGCTCCTGATTGGTTCAGCTCGACAATTCCCAACTTTGAGGACATCGCTAGGGGATAGCGTATACGTAGCTAAAACTTCTGAAGTGCGGAATGGAAGATCAATGTGGATAGATATAGAACAAATCGATATTGGCCGATTAGCAATAAAGTTGTCGGTAGCACTAGACAAATGGATAGCTGACGAAAACAGTTATGAAAACAAGACAGATATAGCTCCATTATTCATAGTGGAATGCGCTTCTCATTTTGAGATCGCCCTTATCCTCCACGTTAAAGCACTAAATCGGACGGCAATTGTAGGATATAAAGCTGGCTACCAGCGCTATGTATGGTCACCCTATTTATACGAAGAGATCGCCGATTCAATTGTTTTTGATACTTTAGCCGGCGACTACCCGATTCATAAAGCAGATTTTTCAGAGCCGGACAAAATTGTATGGGTTGGAAGAGTGGAGGCTGCAAATACAAAGGCGCAGTCCATCGGCGATTTCTTAAGCTACTATGAGGACTTAAATGAGCGCGCCAAGGAAAAAATCTGGATCAGTCCAGATTTCCCTTTAGAGAAGTTCTAGTAAAATAGGAACAAAATGAGTCAAATAAAGACGACATCACGATCTCCTCTACCTCCATGCTCGTGAAATTTCTGAATACCTTGCAGATTTCTGCGGGAGAGGACAACGGCGAGTGGGGCGCCCAATTTCCGAAAGGTGTTGCCACCTTTGTTCCTGAGGGCAACCTCACGCTGCAAACGCGTGCGGTGGCTTTGTGGCAACCGCGTGAGGTTATGAATCCGCGATCTGCTTGTCTTAGGACTCGGCAGATGGCCTCAACCCCAAACTGGCTCTTCCGGTTTCGGGGTGCGTAGCGGGGTGAAGTAGAACACTGCGGGTTTAGCGGGTCACCACAACATATAGG
>NZ_JASPGN010000026.1:0-1690 GCF_030232655.1 Corynebacterium sp. MSK218 | reverse complement strand
ATTAATGCTCCTTAGAAAGGAGGTGATCCACCCGCACCTTCCGGTACGGGTACCTTGTTACGACTTCGTCCCAATCGCCGATCCCACCTTAGACAGCTCCCTAACAAGTTTGAGCCACTGGCTTCGGGTGTTACCAACTTTCATGACGTGACGGGCGGTGTGTACAAGGCCCGGGAACGTATTCACCGCAGCATTGCTGATCTACGATTACTAGCGACTCCGACTTCATGGGGTCGAGTTGCAGACCCCAATCCGAACTAAGACCGGCTTTCAGCGATTCGCTCCACCTCACAGTGTCGCTGCGCGTTGTACCGACCATTGTAGCATGTGTGAAGCCCTGGACATAAGGGGCATGATGATTTGACGTCATCCCCACCTTCCTCCGAGTTAACCCCGGCAGTCTCTCATGAGTCCCCAACCAAATGCTGGCAACATAAGACAAGGGTTGCGCTCGTTGCGGGACTTAACCCAACATCTCACGACACGAGCTGACGACAACCATGCACCACCTGTACACCAACCACAAGGGAAACTACATCTCTGCAGCGATCTGGTGTATGTCAAGCCCAGGTAAGGTTCTTCGCGTTGCATCGAATTAATCCACATGCTCCGCCGCTTGTGCGGGCCCCCGTCAATTCCTTTGAGTTTTAGCCTTGCGGCCGTACTCCCCAGGCGGGGCGCTTAATGCGTTAGCTACGGCACAGAAGACGTGGAAGCCCCCTACACCTAGCGCCCACCGTTTACGGCATGGACTACCAGGGTATCTAATCCTGTTCGCTACCCATGCTTTCGCTCCTCAGCGTCAGTAACTGCCCAGAGACCTGCCTTCGCCATCGGTGTTCCTCCTGATATCTGCGCATTTCACCGCTACACCAGGAATTCCAGTCTCCCCTACAGCACTCAAGTTATGCCCGTATCGCCTGCACGCCCGGAGTTAAGCCCCGGAATTTCACAGACGACGCGACAAACCACCTACGAGCTCTTTACGCCCAGTAATTCCGGACAACGCTCGCACCCTACGTATTACCGCGGCTGCTGGCACGTAGTTAGCCGGTGCTTCTTATACAGGTACCGTCACTTGCGCTTCGTCCCTGTCGAAAGGAGTTTACAACCCGAAGGCCGTCATCCCCCACGCGGCGTCGCTGCATCAGGCTTCCGCCCATTGTGCAATATTCCCCACTGCTGCCTCCCGTAGGAGTCTGGGCCGTATCTCAGTCCCAATGTGGCCGTACACCCTCTCAGGCCGGCTACCCGTCGACGCCTTGGTAGGCCATTACCCCACCAACAAGCTGATAGGCCGCGAGCTCATCTTGCACCGAAAAAACTTTCCAACCACCACACTAAAGACGGTTCCTATCCGGTATTAGACCCAGTTTCCCAAGCTTATCCCAGAGTGCAAGGCAGATCACCCACGTGTTACTCACCCGTTCGCCACTCGAGTACCCCTGCAAGCAGGGGCCTTTCCGTTCGACTTGCATGTGTTAAGCACGCCGCCAGCGTTCGTCCTGAGCCAGGATCAAACTCTCCACAAAAAAGGCCGTGAAAAGCCCAAACCTAACAAAAAGACAAACCAAACCATGCATCACATCCGCGCTGCACAAACAACACGAACACCACACGGACTGGCTATCCAAAAATTACATAAAGAAAATAAACTTCAACCAACCCCCAACCCGACGGGGCACAAAAA
>NZ_JASPGN010000025.1:0-1891 GCF_030232655.1 Corynebacterium sp. MSK218 | reverse complement strand
CACTACATCTTGCGGTGCCTGATCCACTCCGGACAACTACAGGACAAAATCAACGCACTCTAAAACCGGAAGGGCCCTTTTAGTACTACTGGTGGATTTCGGTTTTGGTGGGGATTAACGCCGCCGGCTTCGGTTTTTCCGTTGAGGAGGTCGTTGACTACTTCCCGATGGTGAAATGGGTCGATGGTGAGGTAGAGAGGAACCAGTCACCTGGAAGAGATCGATCCAGTCGTTGGTGTGCAATCTGGGAGGTAGGGTCGCGGGGTCGATTCCTCGCGAGCGCAACCATGATTGTGTTTCTGAACGTGATGAAAACAACCCTGCCCTTCGGAGAATTTCCCCTATCCCGCGTCCCCGGGCAGTGAAAACGGTGTGCACCATCGCCTGAAAGGCTTTGCGCTGCTCTATCGGAATCTTCGGGTCACCCACCCGGCGGATCACTAAGATCCCCCCGTCAACGTTTGGCTGTGGCCGGAAAGCAGTCCTTGGTACCCGAGAACCCAGGTGAAATGTGAACCATGGGGACCACTGAGCCGTCATCATCGTGCTTGCGCCTACCCCGGCCCGGCGGCGAGCGACTTCCCACTGCATGAGGAGTACAGCGTCAGTCCATGCTGGCGCATGCAGCAACTTTCGAAGAATGGCAGTGGTGAGGTGAAAGGGAATGTTTCCCACAATGACGCAGGGAGTGGCGGGTAACCGGAAGTTAAGGAAATCATCATGGACCACTTCGACCGCCGCCGAGGAGGTTTCTTGTGTGATTTTGGCAGCTAGTTTTGCGTCCACTTCAACTGCCGTTATCGCCCTCCCCAAGTGGGCCATCGGGTGAGTGAGGGCACCGCTTCCTGGTCCGATCTCAATGATGGGGCCGGAGGTTTGTTTCACAAGGTCGATGATGGAGTTGATGATCTTGTGGTTGGTGAGAAAATTTTGGCCATGCTCGTGACGGCCGTGTCCGTATGCAGACATCAGGTGTGCTCCTTGGATTTGAAAGGGAGCCGGGCATGACAAATAGCCGCCCGGCTAAAGGACCGGAGCGGTTTTTAACCTACGGGGTAGGAAACCGCCTTAGCGGTTGGTGCGCAACCGCAAGAAAGCGGTACCTGAAATCAACATGGGTCTAATTATATCCATTTAAATTCGCGGGGTGCCGCCTTTTTGGCCATAATGACCGAGACCATACCTACGGGGGTTTTGGTTGATATGGGTGAGTCCTTTGGAACGACAACGGGAAAAGTAGGACAGTTTCTAACCGCTTATGCGGCTGGATCTGTGGTGGCTGCAATACCGGTGATGACAGCAACTCGAAAAATGCCGCGTAAGCGACTTTTGGTTATAGCTATCATCGGGCTTGGCGTTTTCAACGCTCTCACTGCTATTACTTCGTATTTGTGGTTAGCCTTTCTTGCTAGGTTTCTTGCCGGTATGGCTGGAGGCGTCGTTTGGGGCCTTGTGGCAAATTACGCTCGGAGTTTAGTCAGTTCGGAAAACCAAGGTCGCGCACTTGCCATTATCGGTTTTGGGCAGCCTTTCGCCTTAGCTTTTGGAGTCCCGCTTGGTGCATTAGGGGGTCAACACTTTGGTTGGAGATTGACGCTCGGCATGCTAACAGTCGCATCCATCGTTTTGGCGTTATGGATTACGTTTACAGTTCCTCCCCGGCCGGGACTTGTTGGAGATGGCCCAGGAACCAAAGTCCTTAAGAGATCGATTTTGATGCCTGGTGTGATGGGGGTGCTTGTAGCGCTCTTCGGCTGGACAGTAGCGCACAACATGGTTTACACGTACATTCAACCTTTAACCAGTGGTGTGGGAATGAGGTTACCCTCGTTTAGTGGACACCCTATTTGTACGGATCTTGTGTCCGTAGGAGAGGATGTTCATTGTGAGT
>NZ_JASPGN010000024.1:0-2102 GCF_030232655.1 Corynebacterium sp. MSK218 | reverse complement strand
AACCGAGTACTATCTCACCCAGCCCATCAACACAGGGCCGTAAAAGAAGCGGAACTAAACCCAGGACGCTTCAGACCGTCTGAATAAATTTCCTTTGCAAGCAAGAAAATATCATCGAACTTGAGTATTTCAGACTTACCAAACCTCAATTCAGAAACATGAACCACAAGCAAGTGATCGTTTATTCGCTGAACTGATTGATGCGCACTCCCCAACTCACGGTCGAAATTTCTTGTTGCAAACGATAGAGGCGAAATGAAGTCACGCTTAATCGGATCCGTCCAAGGCGCGGGTAAGAGTTCGTCTAAAGCGTCGTCGACTTCCTTTTGAGTCGGTCGATCAACCACCACTAGGGACTCGGGAAGCTCGACATGAATCTCTATTTCTTTTGCATGCTTCTCGCTCATCAACTCGATCTCAAGCATGAGAGATGGCATCAATGACGCGGATTTCAAGAGAGCAAATCTACGCAACTGAACATCCGAGACCGCTTCTGCTTCAGCCAAGTGTGTAGCAAAGTCTTCAGGTGTCCGCCCGAAAGCATCCTTACCAAAAATAGGAGACACAGACATGCCAAAAGGACTATTTGATGCCGGCCGAGGTGCACTTGAGCGAAGATTATCAACGCTTTGCCCGACCTGTAGACGCGCCATGTCATAATCTGGGGTCAGAGCCGCGGCAAAACCAAAATGCAGTATCTTGATATCCATCGGTCTTGATGCCTTGGCTAAGACCCGAAGTTTGTTTTTCAAGGCCGCACCAGAAATCTCTGCGGTTTGCCCATTAATTCGCATGTACACTCGCCCGTCATGTACTTCTCCAGATGAGCCAACCGCAGGGAAAATTTCGCCTGTAGGTGGCGCGACGAAAAAGAGCAGTACTTGCTTATCGCCGTACTGTTCTCGCTCCCAAAACCATTCAGGCCTATCCCCTTCTGCACCAATAAGACTGGACAACTTCTTGTGCAAATCGAGAATTTCAAGGCCCTCAACTCCGACGACCCCTTCATCCCCGAGCCCAGCGACCAAGACGGCATATCCGTCGAGGTAACGCTTTGAATCACGGGGATCCCGATTTGCAGCCCCAAGGATGAATTTTGCGAGTTTCGCTTGGTGCTCTTTACTCCTTAAATCGAAGCTCGACTTTACTTCCAGATAAAAGGTCTCGCGGAGATCTGAATCACCGATCAGCGAGCCAATCAACTCACGCCTCTTGGCCGAACCTTGCGGAAACCTTGTGAAGTCATATGGCACTAATTCGATCTCCCTTCCAATTCAATTCATATTTCTAGCACTTGGGATGGACACAGAAACCAAATGTTGGATTCACATAAACTTCCATCCATGTCTACCTCTACTACAACTGAGATCGATAGCTTCGTGGCCCGTCTACTCGACGGACAGCCCCATACACAGCGAGATGAGTCTTTCCTTCAACAGATCGCTGAGAGGGTCGGCAGTAGGACGAGGTTCACCTTTTGCGACGTGGTCACGAAAAGAAAACTCAAAATGAGGTTACCCTCGTTTAGTGGACACCCTATTTGTACGGATCTTGTGTCCGTAGGAGAGGATGTTCATTGTGAGTCAACAGCGCAAGAAGTACACGCCGGAGTACCGGCGTGAAGCCGCGAACCTGGTAATCGAGTCAGAGCGCCCGATTGCCCATGTGGCTAAGGAGATCGGTGTTTCCGCCGGGCTTTTAGGAAAATGGGTCAAACTCGAACGTGAACGCCGAGGAGCCTCAGATGGGATGAGCGAGGCTGATCTCCGAGCTGAGAATGCTCGCCTGCGCCGTGAGTTGGCAGAGGCCAAGATGGATAACGAGTTTTTGTCAAAAGCGACAGCCTTCTTCGCCGCGAAGCAACGCGAGCAGAAAAGTTCGAACTAATGCAGCCAGAGCAAGGCGAACTACAGCATCAAACGCATGGCACGGCTGTTAAAAGTGTCTCGGTCTGGCTACTACAAATGGGCCCATGCGCAGCAGAAAAGACTATCTGGAAAAGATGATCGTGCAGCATTTTACGACGATGTTGACCGAAAGATTCATCAGATTTGGAAAGACTCTGATGAGGTTTATGGTGCTCCGCGGATCACCGCAGAACT
>NZ_JASPGN010000023.1:0-5936 GCF_030232655.1 Corynebacterium sp. MSK218 | reverse complement strand
GCTTTGGTCCCTTAACTCTGAAAAGGGACCATCTGGGCAGCGAAGGTACAGCGAAAATGGTCCCTTTGCTCCGGTAAGGGACCAGAGTAAAGGGACCATCTGTATTAGTGGTGGAGCGGGGGGCTGGGTAGTGGGAGGGGCCGAGGCTAGCGGGCCGAGGCTAGTTGTTGAGCGGCTTGCGGGTCGCGGCCATGTGCTTGGCGCGCTCCACGTTGGCGGGTAGGAGCACGAGCGGTACGTCGTACTCCACCTCGCGCTCGCAGAACTCGGTAAAGCTCAGCGAAACAGGGGCTGTATTGGAGTCGGAAGCAGCGGAGGTGGAGCTGGGTGCGGTGTACATCTCGGCGAGCTTGGCCACGATGACGTGGTCGTTCTCGGTGGTTCCCTCGATGGGCCAGTCGCAGTCCAAGGCAGGGGAGCCGGAGTACATCTCAATCTGCTCATCGGCGGGCGGGGTGTAGGACGCGGCCAACTCGCTGGCCTCGAGCAGAGCGCGGGCGAGGACGTGGTCGAAGGACATGAGCACGACGTCATCGGAGGAGAGGAAACCTGCCTTCTGAGCTTCGAAGGCCGAGGAGAAGTTGCGGGCTGAGGCGATGAAGTCGAAGGCCTTCTGGTGGTAGTCCGATACACCCGCGGCCTTGAGGCGCTCCAGCGAGGAGACGGTTCCCGTCCAGCCGGGGTAGAGGCCCACGGTGCGCTCCGGGAAGCCGAGGCGAGTATCGGCGTGAGCAACGATGCGGTCGCAGGCTAGAGCGGTTTCGAAGCCGCCGCCCAGGGCTACGCCACGCACAGCCGCCACGACCGGCACTGGGGCGAACTTGAGGGCGCGAAGGGTGGTCGAACCGTCCGAAAGGAGGGATTCCACGAGTGATGCGTCGCCAGACTCACCAGCGGAAGCGATGGAAGCGAGGTCTGCGCCCGCGCAGAAGACAGGCTTGTCGTTGCCAATCACCAGCGCGACGAGATTCTCCGATGTCACAGCACCAAGAGCGGCGCGGATGACCTCGAGGGCGGGCGTCGGCATGGAGTTCATCGGGGTATGCAGGTCGATGATGCCGATGCGCCCGGCAGACGTGGATACCGCGTGGACCGCACCCGCGTCCAGGGAAACGATGGTCTCCGCGTGGAGCGAGGCCAAGGTCACGACACCCTCACGCGGCGCGAGCTCCTGACGTTCTCCGGTAGAGGAAAGCACGGACTCCTTGCCGTAAAAACCGCCCGCCGAGGCAGCGGCGGAGACCAAGGCAGGAACGTTGGAGCCGTAGGCGGAGGCGACCCAGTCGATCCCGATGGCGTCGGCAAGCGCGAAGATGCCCTTCTTCCAGCCGAAGCCCAAGGTCAAACCCTCGTCGATGAGGCCCACGTGGTCCGCGATGGAGGGTGCGACCTCGCAGCAATAGGCCAGCGTGTCGAGGAAGACGGCGCGGGCGAAGCGGCCGCCGGGGGAGTCGGTGTCCATGACCTCGCGGGGATCCTTGAGGCCCACGACAGGATCGGTGGGCTGAGTGCGGGGTACGTATTCGTAGGAGGCGTTGATGACCTCGTTGCGTCCGCGGTAGAAGCCGCCCTCGCCGGTGCGGCCGGTCAGACCGCGAGAAACGAGGCCCTCGATAAAGGAATCATCGCCAAGCGGAACGTCCAGGAGCGGATCGCCCTCGGGGAGGGCGGTCTCTAGAGACTTCCAAATCGGCTTGACCAGCTGGAGTCCGATGTAGTCGAGCAGCCCGAAAATACCGGTGCGGGGGATGCCGAAGGCGCGGCCGAAGGAGGCGTCGGCAAGCTCGTAGCTCACGTCGAACTCGCGGGCGCGGGCCACGCCGACGGCCATCCAGTAGCAGCCCACGCGGTTGGCAATGAAACCCGGCGTATCGCGGCATTCGAGCGCAATCTTGCCCAGGGTTTGCTCGATGGTCGTGCGCAGAGCGGCCTCCGTGGACCCAGAGGCGATGAGCTCCACCAGGCGCATGACCTTCGGTGGATTGAAGAAGTGCGTGATAGCGAACTTCTCGCGGCGGGCCTCCGGCACGCCCTCGAGGAGGGAGGCCAGCGGCAGGGTCGAGGTGTTCGAGCTCAACAGAGCATCCGCAGACAAATAAGGCTCGATGGCCTCGTAGAGCGAGTGCTTGGCGCCGAGGTCCTCGAAGATGGCCTCGATGACCCATTCGCGGTCCTCCAACAGCGCGTAGTCATCGCTGGCGCGCACGCGCTCGGCGAACTCCGGCAGGTGGAAACCCTTGCGCTTGATCTGGATATCGACGCCGCGCTGGGCGCCCTCCACATTCTGGTCAAGCAAGACCACGTCCATGCCGGCGGACGCGCAGAGTGCTGCGATGCCAGAACCCATAGAACCTGCGCCGACAACGGCTACCTTGGTGATGCTCATTTACTTCGCTCCATTCTCAATAATCATGGCGATTCCCTGACCGCCGCCGATGCACATGGTGACCAGGCCATAGCGCTTGCCCTGGTGGCGCAGCGCATAAGCCAGCTTGGTCAGCAGGATGACGCCCGTGGCGCCGACCGGGTGGCCGTGCGCGACGGCACCGCCGTAGACGTTCGTCTTCGCTGGGTCGAAGCCCAGCTCGTCTTGGACAGCAATGGCCTGGGCGGCGAAGGCCTCGTTGGATTCGATAAGGTCGATGTCCTCCAGTTTCAGGCCGGCCTTGTCCAATGCCTTCGGGACTGCGGCGATGGGGCCGATACCCATACGCGTGGGGTCAACGCCCGCGATGGACCAGGACACAATCTTCGCCAGCGGGTCCAGACCACGCTTGGTCACTTCCTCCGCGGTGGCCAGCACGGCCGCCGCCGCACCATCGTTGATGCCGGAGGCGTTGCCGGCGGTGACGGTTCCGTCCGTCACAAAGACCGGCTTGAGCTTCGCCAGCTTCTCGACGTCCGTCTCCCTCACCCCCTCATCAAAGTCCAACTCGCCCACCGGGACGATTTCCTCGGCATGCACGCCTTCCGCGCGGGCCTTGGCGGCGCGCTCCTGCGATTCAGCGGCGAATTCGTCTTGGCGCTCGCGGGAGATGTTGTTATCTGCGGCGACGTTTTCTGCGGTCACGCCCATATGCCCGGTTCCGAAGGGGCAGGAGAGTGCGCCGGTAAGCCAGTCGTAGAGCTTGCCGTCACCCATGCGCTTGCCAAAGCGCGCGCCTTCGACGGAGTAGGGCGCGTTGCTCATGGATTCCGCGCCGACGGCGAGGGCCAGGGAGCCGTCGCCAGACTGCAGCAGCTGGGCCGCGCTGATAACGGCCTGGACACCGGAGCCGCACAGGCGGTTCACGCCCATGGCGGTGGAGGAGTCCGGCATACCTACGTTCTTAGCGATAGACCGCGAGAGGTAGAGATCCTTCGGCACGACGGGCATGACGTTGGAGGCCACGGCGGTATCGAGGTCGGCACCAGAAAGCCCCGAACGCTCAATAGCTGCTTCGGCGGCGAGTGAGCCGAGTTCGGTGAGGGAGAGGCGAGCGAGGCTGCCTCCAAATTTGCCGATAGGCAGGCGCGCAGCTCCTGCAATGTAGATGTCCTGAGTCATGGGGTCCTCCACAAGGTAAACGAATGACTATTAGTTAACCTAGTATCCTAGGTCACTTTTTCTCACCGCGCAATGGCCCGTCACGTCTGGAGTGTGGGTGTACCCAACCGCCTAGTTGTTTACAGATTGTTGAACAACCCTTATGCTTTGACCATTCAATAATGCGACCTGCGTCACGAAAGGTTCTCTCCAGTGAGCTCTGAATCAACCACTCCCTCCGCAGTTCCGGCCTCTGAGCAGACAACTCAGCAGGCTCAACCGCCCAAGGGCATCGGCGCTATGGCCGGTGCCATGTTCCTCATGGCCACCTCGGCCATTGGCCCGGGCTTTTTGACCCAGACCTCGGTCTTTACCGTCCAGATGGGCGCGGCCTTCGCCTTCGCCATTGCGTTGTCGATCATCGTGGACATCGCCATCCAGCTCAACGTCTGGCGCGTGTTGGCCGTCTCCGGCATGCGCGCCAACGAGCTGGGCAACACCGTCCTTCCTGGATTGGGCTGGTTCCTCGCCGTGCTCGTCTTCATCGGCGGCATGGTCTTCAATATCGGCAACATCGCCGGCTCTGGCCTCGGCCTCAATGCCATGATCGGCATCGAGGCACGCTGGGGTGGCGTGATCGCTGCGGCGATCGCAGTCTTTATCTTCCTGTCTAAGCGAGCCGGCGTGGCCCTAGACCGCATCGTCGCGGCCCTCGGCGCGGTGATGATTCTCCTCATGCTCTACGTAGCCATCGTTTCCCAGCCCCCGGTAGGCGAGGCCCTGAAGAACACTGTTATGCCGGAGAGCATCGACTTCTTCGTCATCACCACTCTCATCGGCGGCACGGTGGGCGGCTACATCACCTTTGCCGGCGCGCACCGCCTCATCGATTCTGGCCTCTCGGGCCCAGAGAACGTTGGCGCCATTACCAAGACGTCCGTGCTCGGCATCATCGTTACCGGCATCATGCGCGTGCTGCTCTTCCTCGCGGTCCTGGGTGTCGTCGCTACGGGCGTTGCCTTGTCCGAGGACAACACGGCTGCCGATGCCTTCCGCCACGCTGCCGGCGAGTTCGGCCTCCGCGCCTTCGGCGTCGTCCTCTTCGCCGCAGGTCTGTCCTCCGTAATCGGTGCCTCCTACACCTCGATTACCTTCGTGACCACACAGAAGACCAGCCCGCGAACGCGCAACTTCCTCACTGTCGGCTTCATCGTGGTGTGCACAATCCTCTTCGTGATTCTCAACTCCGCCCCGCAGAAGCTGCTCATCTTCGCCGGCGCCTTCAACGGCATCATCCTGCCCATCGCCTTCGCCATGGTCATGTGGGTAGCCTTCCGCCGCCACGACCTGACCCACGGTGTCAAGCAGCCGATGTGGCTGCTCATCGCCGGCGTGCTGGCCCTGGGACTGGAAATTATTATTGGCGTCAAGTCGATTTCTGGAATCGTTGAACTATGGGCATAATGCACAGCCCGGCCGAAGTCCGCGCTTTCGCCCGCTCGCACGATATGGCCACCACCGCTGGTCATGCTCGCGGATTTTTGCAGGCCAACCTCATTGCCCTGCCGCGCGAGTACGCCTTCGACTTCCTCCTCTTTGCCCAGCGCAATCCCAAGCCCTGCCCCATCGTCGGCGTGCTTGAGGCAGGGGAGTTCACCTCCGACCTCATCTCGGGTGGGGATATCCGCACCGACATCCCCGCCTACAACATCTACGAAGACGGCCAGCTTACGCACACGCTTAACGACGCCACGCCTTTCTACTCCCCCTACACCGTCTCCTTCCTCATCGGTTGTTCTTTTACCTTTGAGAACGCCCTTTTGGAGAACGGCATCTCCATTGCGCACATCGACCAAGGCCGAAACGTGCCGATGTATCGCACTTCCATCGCCACTACTCCAGCCGGGGTATTCTCTGGACCGATGGTCGTGTCCATGCGCCCGATCCCCGCGAGCCAGGTTTCTGATGCCGTCCGCATTACTTCCCGCTACCCAGCCGTCCACGGCGCGCCGGTCCACGTCGGCGACCCCGCCGCCATCGGCATCGACGACCTTTCCCAACCGGACTTTGGCGAAGCCATCGACATCCCCGAGGGCACCATCCCCGTCTTCTGGGCGTGCGGAGTGACCCCGCAGGCCATCGTCATGAACTCACGGCCCAGCCTGGCCATTACTCACGCTCCAGGCAAGATGCTCGTCACCGACATCCCCGATTGCGACTTCCTCATCCCCTAAACTCCGCCGCAGCCCCCACATGGAGCTCTGCCGCACCCCGCACATGGCTTCACTCATAAGACATCAGTCAGATGGTGTCCAACTGTTTGGTGCCTTTAATGGCTCTTCCGGTTTCGGGGTGCGTAGCGGGGTGAAGTAGAACACTGCGGGTTTAGCGGGTCACCACAACATATAGG
>NZ_JASPGN010000022.1:3755-20280 GCF_030232655.1 Corynebacterium sp. MSK218 | reverse complement strand
TGCCTCGTGTGTTTGTCGGTGGCCTATAGCAGCAGGGAAACGCCCGGACCCATTCCGAACCCGGAAGCTAAGCCTGCTAACGCTGATGGTACTGCAACCGGGAGGTTGTGGGAGAGTAAGAAACCGCCGACACCAAACAACACAACAACTCAATACACAACAAGGGGTCCTAGACAACACCATGTCTAGGACCCCTTCCTTTTTGTTTTTACGGCACCCCAGCATCATCGCCACACCCCACCGCCGCTGTAAAAGCGGCTTAAGGGACATTTCGTGTGGATTTAGGAGCGTCCGGCCCAGCCTTTTCTTACGCCTAAGCTGGGGTTCCATTCGTTGTCGATGCCGGTGTCGTATGTGGCGGGTCGCCCGTCTGGGTGGCCGCGCTGTTTGAGTTGTTCTTTCGTCCAGGCTGCGCGTGCTGCTTTTTCTCCTTGGCGTCCGAAGTCTTGTTGCTTGGCTAACTCCAGTGGCGCTACTGGGTCTTCGGTGTGGGTGTAGAGCCACCAGTCCATGGTGATGCGCTGATGTTCATCGAACATGCCACGATGGTTTCCGGCTAAGTCTTTGAGCTGTTTGTTGATGCCGCCCTCCAGCAGGTTTGTGGTGGCTTTTAGATCCTGTGTGACACCTTCAGGCGGGTCAAGGAAGGTAAATAATTGTCCGGCGTGGATGAGTTTTTCCAAACGCTTTAATGCTCTGCGGGCGTTGCGGTGGGTGTACCACCATTTCTGGTTGGGCTGACCCATTTCGGTCCGAGTTTGCCGAGTCGTTTGCTGGTCATCGCAGCACCGTTGTCGGAGTGCACGGTGTGCACTTCAGGAAAACGAGTGAAGATGTCGGCGAACATCGCTGCTGCAAGTTGGCTGTTTTCTCGTTCTGCGACGACGAACCCGACGATGGCACGCGAGTACAGATCAATCACCATGTGTAACGCGAAGGTGTGTCCGTAGCACGGGCGAGGCAAAACGTAATATCCCAGCACAACACCTTCCCAGGGTCGATGGGCCATATCTACCTACCAGCGTCAGCTAACTTGGCCCGGCACTACCGCTCGTTAGATGTACAGCTAAGGAACGGGAAATATAGTGATATAAAGCACTGTCTAGAAAATTTCCTTGCGCATATCCATGTATGCACATACACTCTATTTCAATTGATGTATGTGCATCAATTGAAATATCCAAGCCGACACCTGACACCCAAGAGAGTCCCCTTCTAAGTCGAACACGAAGGAGCAATCATGTCCCTGGCAGCAACGACTGAGGCCATTCCCGCCCGCACTCTCAGTGCGTCGTGGGCGCAGGTCGCAGCGATTGTCGCTGCGGTCGACACCACACTAGGTAAGTGGCTGCTTGACAACTACAATATCGGCCTTACTGAGTACCGAGCCGTGCTCCATCTGAGCCGGACATCCGATCGGGAGCTGCGGATCACCGAGCTTGCGAACCGGGTCGGCCTTACTCAGAGCTCGGTAACCCGACTGGTCGAACGAATGGAGGCCAAGGGGCTGGCATTCCGGGACACCTGCCCAGATGATGGGCGAGGGGTCTTTGCAGTTATTACCGACGCCGGTCTCAAGGTCGTGACAGAAATCCACGAGCCATACGAAACGAAGATCTGCGAGCTTCTCAGTGATGCGGCCAAAAATTACCCGCAGCTGAACCTGGTTGATCTCGACCAGTCATTCCGGACAATCAGCAAGCTCATCTCCTAAGGGGCCCAGCGTTTCCGGGGTCGACCCACACACCTATATATGTATGTACATACACGCTCTGAATCGAAAGGCCTGATCCATGACCACGAAAATTGATGTTTTTATCGACTACGTCTGCCCGTTCTGCTTCCTCGTGGAGGGAGCAATCGACGAGCTTAAGCGAGACCGTGACGTCGAGGTAACCATTCGCCCCTTCGAGCTACGCCCTCACCCTGTTCCTACTCTGCGGCCAGAAGATGACTATCTACCGCGGATCTGGAAGGACGCGGTTTACCCGATGGCCGAGCGCCTGAACGTGTCAATCAGCCTCCCGACGATCTCTCCGCAGCCACGCACCGAGAAGGCGTTCATGGTACTCCAGCTGGCCCAAGAGCGCGGTAAAGCCGACGCGTACTCCGAGGCAATGTTCAAAGCGTTCTTCCAGGATGACAGGAACATCGGCGATGACGACGTGATCGTTAACGTCGCCACTTCCGTAGGTCTTGACGCGGGCGAGGTTGAAGCCGCTCTGCATAGCGAGGACCGACGAGCCAGGCAGCAAGCCGGCCAGGACTATGCAGTCAACACCGTCGGCATCACCTCTGTGCCGGGCTTCATGGTCGACGGTTATCTTCTGTCCGGAGTCCCCAGCGCTACACGGCTAAAGAAGACCGTCGACGACCTGACCATCAACACTGCCCCCCGCGAGGCTCGCCCATGAACACGACTGCCCCGGAGGCCCTCGTCGAGGTCATGGACCAGGCCGTGGAAAGGTGTGTGGAGCACGTTGAGGCCGGGGGGTTGCCCTTTGTCGGTGTAGTCGTCGACGACTCGGGCATCATCTCGAATTTCGGAGTCAACCGAGTCCGGGAGACTCGCGATCCAAGTGCTCACGCGGAGATCGTCGCCATGCGTGAAGTCCTCAACGACCGGGAGGATCTATCCGGAACCATATTGCTCGCCACCGGCGAGCCTTGCGGGCTGTGTTATCGCTTTGCTCTCGACCACGGCATCGAAGCCGTCTACGTGGCCGTCGACCGTGATGCCGTCGCCAAATGGGGATTCGACTATCGCACCAGTTATCCCTCGCTGGGCATCACCGATGAACTCCGGTCTGCCGTCTTCCATGATCTGCCCGTCGAGCGCGGCAATGAGCCGTTCTCCCGATACCTCCAGACACAAAACAAACGTGGACGCTGATCAGCGCTCCTGCACACCCTTGAAAGGACACTTACCATGAGTTGGCTCTACCTCGGAATCGCTGTCATCTTCGAAGTCGCAGTAGGCATCTCCGCCGGAAAAGCACAAGGCTTCACCAACTTTTGGTGGAGCGTTGCCACCCTCGTCAGCGGCGGAATCGGCACCTTCTTCCTCAGCCTGGCCCTGCTGACCTTCGACGTCGGTGTCGGCTATGCGCTGTGGACCTCTCTGTCCGGCGTCGGAATTGTCATCCTCGGCGCGCTATTCCTCTCTCAGAAGCTGACGTGGAAGAAGCTGCTGGGTATCGGCATCGTCATCACTGGCGTCGTCGGGCTCAACCTCGCCGGCACTGTCTAACAACTCCCCCTCGCCCCATCTTCAGAAAGGACTGCAGTCATGTCCACCAATGCGACCCGCGGCACTGCCGCCCCAGAAACCACCGAGAAAAACGCCAACCCCTGGCTGGCTCTACTACTCGCCGGAGGATTTGAAGTTGGATACGCTCTAAGCGTCAACGGCAGCGAAGGCTTCACCAACCTCACGTGGTCCCTCATAGCGATCGTTTTCTTCCTCTGTACTCTGTTCTTCCTCAGCGTGGCTCTGAAGAAGATCGACGTGGGTATCGGCTACGCCGTTTGGGCCGGAATCGGCGCCGTCGGCGCCGCCCTGCTGGGCCCCGTATTCTTTGATGAGACCCTCACCCTCGTGAAGGGATTCTGGCTGACTGTCATCATCGGTGGTGTCATCTGGCTCAAACTCGCCGACAGCCCGAAACTCGAGGCGAAAAAGAGTGATACCCGGACCGCCGTGGCCTCGGAACAGCACCAATAACAACCCGTCGGCCTACCCTCGCCCGCTCCGTGGTTCAAACCGCCCCGGCAGATGGCAGCAGGGTCGCCGCTTTCTACACCTGGTCTGCGGTCGACGGTGACGACATGGGAAATGGACGTCTATGACGGTGTGAACGAAGACCTAACCCCCGACGTGTCTACTTTCCGGGGTCAGGCCCGAATTGGCCTTACCGCACCAACAACAGTCCTCCTACCACAGACCTAGGACTATCCGGTGTTGATTTCATCGATCGGGCTGTTGGAACCGATTCAAAATCAAGATCACGGCATTATCCCAGGCTGCTCCGGGAATCCGTATCGATTTATCCACACGAAATGTCCCTTAACCCGTATAAGCCCAGACCTAAAAGGCGTCACACCCAGGGCGTGTTACACCCGCCCAACAGCCCCGGCACACCACCACCAGCAGGTCTGGACTTCCACATCTGGA
Source organism: Corynebacterium sp. MSK218 (assembly GCF_030232655.1). Classification (NCBI taxonomy): domain Bacteria; kingdom Bacillati; phylum Actinomycetota; class Actinomycetes; order Mycobacteriales; family Corynebacteriaceae; genus Corynebacterium; species Corynebacterium sp. MSK218. The sequence goes on along the minus strand of NZ_JASPGN010000022.1, from coordinate 16,106 downwards.
CACATAGAAAGAATGCCACCCCCATGAGGCAGGAATCAGGTTATGCCCATCTCACTTTTGTCGATCCCACGTTGTTTCCTTTCCCGCGGCTTTAGTCTTAGTTATGGAAGGTCCTTTCGTCTAACCAGGAGCGTGCGATGCGGATACGTCGTTCTCAAACTGTTGCCTTGACTGTAGTGGTTACAATCGCCGCATTTGTCGGGGCAGTAGCAGTGTGGTTCGCTGTCCCGTATTCACCGCTGAGGTCTGAGTTTTCGCGGGACGTGGAACGGGCCCAAGCAGCGGCTTATACAGATTCTGCTGATGTGTTTATTGAGGAAGATTTCGCCGCTTTTCCAGCCGCGATCCAAAACTACATTCAGCGCAATGGTTATATCGGTACGCCAAAGTATTCGTGGGTTCATCTAGAGTTTGCGGACGTTGACTTCCGCCAAGGCAAGGATGGGCGGAAGCTGAAAATCGATTATGACCAGTACAACTTCGCTGCCGAGCCGCGCAGGCTGGCCTTGGTAGAAAGTGCAGTGGCGGGGGTACCTTTTCAGGGATATGACTATTTCGCTGACGGTAAGGGCGGGATGAAAGGCGTCATCGGCAAGGCAGTTACGCTGTTTGATGAACGCGGTCCTGAGATGGATAAAGCAGCACTCGTGACGTATCTCGCGGAGTCGCTGTTTATTCCACAGAGCCTGTTGCGAAACGACATCGAGCTCACCGAGCTTTCTGAACGGGAAGTCGAAGCGACCTTTACTTACGAGGGCATCACGGTAGGTGGCGTGTTCACCTTCAACGAAGCCTATGAAATGGTGGAGTTTAGGACGCACGATAGGGCAGTCGCTGGTGAAGACGGCACGATGACCCAAGTGGATTGGACAGCGAGGTGTGCCGACTACCTACCCGATGCCCACGGCATTCGTTTGCCGCGCACGTTCCAAGCAGTGTGGAACTACCCTGAGCAGGATCTCGTCTACTTTGATGGTGCTATTAGCAGGGCGACATTCGGCTAAGTCGTCATGGCGCAGTAGACATCACGACCAAGCATAAGGCAGGCTTAGATTCCCAATACGGTCTTAGCGATGAGGAAATAGATAATCAGGCCCGTGGCGTCGCAGAAGGTCGAAATAAACGGATTGGAAAATACCGCCGGATCGGCCCCAATAGTCTTGGCCACGATGGGCATGAGCCCACCAACAGTCGCAGAGATGGAGCAAATTAAAAACAGCGTTGATCCGATAACAATGCCGATATCAGCGCCGTACACCACCGTGGCAAGACCGAGCCCCGCCAGCCCAAGCACCGCACCCAAAAGCATTCCGACGCGTAGCTCACTCCACAGCACAGAAAGAATGTCCCGCGTGCGAACATCACCGAGGGCTAAGGCACGGGTGACCGTGGTCGCTGCTTGATTACCAGTGTTTCCACCGGTTCCGGTCAGCAGCGGGATAAACAAGGACAGGACAACTGCCTTAGAGAGCGTGTCCTCAAAGGAATCGAGTACTTGGACCGTGAGCAGTGCGGACACTGCCAAAACAAGCAGCCAGACAATGCGGGAACGCACGAGCTTGAGAAGGGGAGTGGACAAGTAGGGCTGCTGCAGCGCTTCCGTACCACCAGCACGTGCTGAGTCCTCGCTGTCGGCTTCCTCGACGATGTCAGTGGCGTCATCGAAGGTCAGCAGACCCACCAGACGGTGCGAATCATCCACAATGGGAAGCGCCAGCATATCCAACGGTAGGAACCATCGGACGGTTTCCTCAGCATCGGCGCTGGCATAAGCAAAGAGAGGTTCCTGCATGATGGAAGCGATCTGCACCCCGGATTCCGCCGTGAAAATTTCCCGCAGGCTCACTACTCCCACCAACCGGCGGTCGGGGCGAGTTACCGGCACCGTGTAAATGGTCTCTAGTTCATCCGATTGCGCTCGTAGCGTGTCCAATGCCTCGTCGACGCTCATATCGGGGTGAATATCGGGAACCTCAGGGGACATGCGTCGGCCTACTGACCGCTTGGGATAACCCAGAATCACCCCAGTGACATCGCGTTGGGTTTGGGTCAGCGAACGCAGGAGACGGTCGGCAATCTCTGCCGGGAGCTCATCCAAGAGTGCCACGCGGTCTTCCGGTTCAAGTTCATCGAAGAACTCGTAGACATCGGCGTTGCCCAGCTCATCAATGATGTCCGCCTGGTGTTTGGCATCCAGTGCATCGAAGACAGCGATGGATTTTTCGCGCGGAAGTAAGCGAAGAGCCAGTGCCGCGCGCAGCGCATTCTGGCGCTCCACTATGGAAATGAGCTCCTTGCGCGGAACCTTGGCTAGGAGTTCCTGCAGTTGTGGGGCCTTCTGAGGATCGATGGCATCCTCTTGCTTAAGCCATGCCTCGACGATATCGCTAGCCTGCTCAGTAGTCTCCGCCATGGCTCCATCCCTGCCCTTCTTGCTTTATCAATGGTCTCCAGCCATTTAAGACTACGCGAGAGCTCACCTCTAGGGCGGTGGCTAATAAAAAGCTTGTTCCTTCATGCGAGTGAGAACATTGTGTGCCGAAATGAGGCACATCGGCACGCCCACGCCTGGGACAGTGGTGCCGCCGACGTAATAGAGATTGCTCAGCGTGCGCGACTGGTTCTGGCCGCGGAAAAACGCGGACTGGCGCAGCGTATGGGCAGGTCCCACGGCGCCACCGGACCAGGAATTGTACTGCTCGGCAAAGTCGCCGGGGCCGAGCGTGCGCTTGACGACGACTCTCCCCTCAAGATCCTTAATCCCCAACCAGGACCCCAGTTGCGCCACGGCAGCGTTAGCAATGGCATTTACGCGGGAAGATTCTTCAGCACCATAGGCATCGCCATGGCCATAGGATTCGTCCGCCGGGACGGGAACGAGGATAAAGAGGTTCTCATAGCCGTCCGGAGCCACCGAGGAATCGGTGGCGGAGGTCTTCGACACATAGATCGACTCCGAGGCTCCTAGCGGTCGCGTTGGCTCGGGGCCGTGGTAGACGGCTTTGAAGTCGGGCGTCCAGTCGCTGCTGAACAGAAGCGTATGGTGCGCTAGCTGCGGGAGAGAACCTTTCACGCCAAGAAAGACTAAGACCGTGCCCAGACCAGGGTCGCGGCGGGCAAAGTAGCGTTCCGGATAGGTCTGCAGTTCCTTCGGAAGCAGAGCAGTTTCCGTGTGGCGTAGGTCCGCGGCGGAGACAACGGCGTCGGCGGGGATTGTGCGGCCGTCGTCCAGCATGATGCCTGTCGCGCGCCCGTGCGCATGGTTGATCGCTACCACCGCTGTGCCTAGCTCGAAGGTGGCGTCGGCTGCCTGCCGCGCGATGGCGTCGACAACGGCAGCGAACCCACCCTGCGGATAGCGCACACCTTCCACTAAGTCCGTATGGCTCATCAAAGAGTACAGCGCCGGTGCCGCCTTCGGCTCCGTGGACAGGAACACCGCCGGGTAGGTCAGAATCTGTCGCAGCCGGTAATCCTGAAATCTCGCTGCCACCAGACCATCGAGCGAGCGCGTCAACAGCATTGCGAGCGTGCCCAGCCGCGTGATCACATCTTTGCTGAGAAGCTGCGTGGGGCGGGAGAACGTGGTGTAGAGAAAGTTGCGCAAGGCAACGGCATACACTTCGGAAGCTCGCGCGAGATACGCGCGCACCTTGGCGCCAGCGCCCGGTTCAAGGGAGTCAAAGAGACGGGCTACCTCGTCTACGCCTGTTTCCACGTCAAGAAACTCGCCGTCCTCGTTGTAGACGCGGTACGCCGGGGAGAGGTCAACTAGGTCCAGTTCGCGCTCAGTACTGGTGCCGCAGGCGCGGAAAAACTCATCGAAGGCCTCCGGCATGAGGTACCACGAAGGGCCGGTATCGAAGCGGAAGCCATCCACGTTCAGGCTTCCCGCACGTCCACCGACGCCGCGCTGCTTGTCGACGACCGTGACACGCATACCTTCCTTCAATAGCAAGGCCGCGGTGGCTAGACCTGCAATACCAGCGCCGATGACAACGACATGTTTGGTCATGTTTTTAACCTTTATTCCTTACCGCGAGTGCTGCGGCGCGGCTAACAAGGACAGCTTTCCGCGCTGCTGGAACGCTGACGCGAGTAGACATGATGTCGTGCGCAGGAGTGGACTCGAGGAGATCCGTGAGCTCCGTAAAGAGGGCCGTTGCTGCGGCCACTCCAACCCGGGACCCAAGGGGAAGCAAGCCCAGGGCCGTGCGGGCATGGGCTAAGTCGTCGCGGATGTCTGCAATGATCGCGGCTTTCGTCTCTTCATCGAGTTTGTCTGGCTCGCGCAGCGAGGGAAAGTAAGCGCGGCCCAGTTCACTGGAGTCTTCGTGCAAGTCCCTCAAAAAATTGATCTTCTGAAATGCCGCACCTAGGCACATGGCACCTTCTTCGACGCCGTCGGGCCGAGGCGCGCCAGCATAAAACGTATCCAAGCACAGCAGCCCAATGACTTCGGCCGAGCCCCGAACATAGGTCTTAAAGGACTCCGCTGTGTGGACGGTGCGCGTGAGGTCGCTGCGCATGGAGGCAAAGAACTCCGCAATGTGTTCGTCCTGGAACCCGCAACGCCGCGCCGAGAGCGCATAGGCGTGGACTATAGGATCGGTGTGAAAACGCTGGGAAGGTGCGGCGCGGACGGTGGCCTCGTAGGCGTCGAGAAGCGGGGCAGCAACCTGGGGATCCAACCCAGCATCGACGATCTCATCCGCGGTACGCACCATGGCATAAAGATTGCGAATATCTACTCTCACCTGTGGGTTAAGCAAACGAGTGGCGAGGGAAAAGCTGGTGGAATAATGCCGCATCACCTGCGCCGCGGCAGCTTCGGCGCTGCGGTCGTAGCGTTCCAAAGCCAAAAGTGATCCGCGCATACGCCATATTTTAGACCACACGCGTCACACATTTAACCCAAGGCAAGATAGGGTAGTGACGTTACTTTCCCTATCTATAAGGAGAACACGTCCATGACCACCCCAACGATGACTGCTGCGGCCCGCGCCGTCGACCTGTTTAAGCAATACGGTCAGGGAGACACCGCAGTGACCGCGTTGGACCACGTCAACGTTGAGTTTGCACGCAACGCCTTTACCGCCATCATGGGCCCTTCCGGTTCCGGCAAGTCCACGCTCATGCACACCATGGCGGGCTTGGACTCCGCGACCTCCGGCTCTGCCTTCATCGGTGATACCGACATGTCCCAGCTCAGCGACAAGGACATCACTGCCCTGCGCCGTGACCGCCTAGGCTTCATCTTCCAGTCCTTCAACCTCGTGCCCACGCTTACCGCGGCGGAGAACATCACCCTGCCCACTGACATCGCGGGCAAGAAGGTGGATCAGGCGTGGTTTGATGAAATCACTACGCGCCTGGGCCTGGCCCAGCGTTTGAGCCACCGCCCAGCAGAGCTCTCCGGTGGTCAGCAGCAGCGCGTGGCCTGTGCCCGCGCGCTGGTCTCGCGCCCAGAGATCATTTTCGGTGATGAGCCGACGGGCAACCTGGATTCCAACTCCTCCGCCGAGGTGCTCGATATTCTGCGCACCGCTGTGGACCAGGATGAGCAGACCGTTGTCATCGTCACCCACGATGCTAAGGCGGCGTCCTACGCCGACCGCGTGGTCTTTCTTGCCGATGGTCGCCTCGTCAACGAGCTGCATAACCCAACCATGGAGTCCATCCACGCTGTGATGGCAGAAATCGAGGGCTAAAGCATGGCCACGAAGAACACAATGCGCAGGGTATCCGTGCGCAATATTCTCGCGCACAAACTGCGCCTTGCCCTCACGCTCCTAGCCGTGGTGCTGGGTACCGCGTTCATTTCCGGTTCCTTCATGTTCACCAACGCGTTGTCGAATACCTTCGACTCCGCCGTTGACAACGCCTTTACCGGTGTGGATGCAGCGGTGAGCCAGAAGGAGGACGGCCCCGTACTTGATCAGAAGATGCGGGACGACATCGCCAATGATCCCGACGTGCGCGCGGTCAACATTCAAAGCAGCCAGACTGTCGTGGTGGCCAACGAGAAGTCCGAGGCCTTCCAGACCGGCGGCGGCACCGCTAGCGTCGAGCCATACTATCCGGCTGATCAGTCGGTCGGCGAACCTGCTGAGCTTGTCGACGGCTCCGAACCCCACGGCAGCGGTGAAGCTCTCATCAACGACTCCGCCGCCGAGAAGTTTGGCATTCACGTGGGCGATACTATCGTCGTAGTCCACCCGGACCAGCGCGATGAGGTGAAAGTGGTGGGCGTCGTCAAGCCTGCCGTGGACCAAGGCGCGAGCCTGAACCTGCTGATGGACCACGCGGGATTCACCGAACGTTACGGAGACTCATCCCAGCTCAAGGTCGCCGCAGCTGACGGGGTCAGCGCGGAAGAGCTCGTGGATCACCTCAATGAGACATTCGACGTCGACGCCGAGGCCGGCGAAGAGCTGGCCAAGGAAATCTCCGACCAGATTTCCTCTGCACTGAAGTTCGTCAACTACTTCCTTATCGCCTTCGGCCTCATTGCGCTGCTCGTGGGTACGTTCATCATTGCGAATACGTTTTCCATGATCGTCGCTCAGCGCACCAAGGAGTTCGCGCTGCTGCGTGCGCTGGGTGCTTCCCGCGGCCAGATCACGCGTTCTGTCGTTACCGAAGCCATCATCGTGGGCCTCGTCGGCTCCGCAGTGGGCGTCGTTGCCGGTGTGGGCCTCGTCGCGGCCATCAAGGCAGTCTTCTCCGCGCAGGACATGCCAATGGGTGGCGGTCTGGGGCTGAGCGTGAGCGCCGTTGTCGTGCCTCTCATCCTGGGTACGGTCGTCACCGTAATTTCGGCATGGGCGCCGGCGCGTCGCGCGGGTGCAGTTAAACCTGTTGAAGCCATGCGCACCACCGAATCCGCTGCGGGGTCCTCCTTGCTCGTGCGTACGGTTCTGGGCGCGTTGTTGCTTTTTGCCGGCATTATCTTTGCGGTCTTGGGCGTGCTTCTCGACATCTCCACAGGCATCCGCGCCACCCTCGTCGGCCTCGGCGCCTTGAACCTCATCGTTGGTTTCTTCCTCGCTGGACCTGCGATCTCGCTGCCGATCGTGCCTTCGATTGGTCGCGTCGTGGGCGCGCCCTTCGGCGCGGTGGGCAAGCTGGCCGCCACGAACTCCGCGCGCAACCCGCGTCGCACCGCAGCCACGGCCTTTGCCTTGATGTTGGGTGTTGCCCTAGTGACCGCCATCGGCATGCTGGGCGCGACGATGAAGGCTTCCGTATCTGATGCCATCGACGAGGATGTGCGCGCCGACTTCCTGCTGTCTGGCCCGACGACGGGCAATTTCCCCACGCCTAATGAAACCGCCGATCGCGCCCGCGATACCGAAGGCGCGGGCCAGGTCGTGGCGTTGGGCTCGGCACCCGTCATGGTGGATGGTCAGGCCTCGATGAACTATGGTCCGCAGGTGGTCATCAGCCAGGTTATCGGTGGCAACGCCGATGACATCCTCAACCTCACCGTCGCGGAGGGCTCCCTCAAGCTGGGCGATGAGAAGGGCTTTATCGCGGATACCTCCCTGGCGGAGGAACAAGGCTGGCAGGTCGGCCACACGTATGAGCTCACCGGCCCTGATCCCACTCGCACCAGCGAGGTGACGCTCATTGGTACCTATGAGCCCTTCCAGATGCTACCGCGTCTGGCGCTGTCCGAGTCCGCAGTAACTGAAGTTGTTGACGCCTCGACCCTTGACACGAAGATGGTCGCCGTCAACGCGGAGGAAGGCGTCGACACGGAAGAGCTGCGAGCCAACCTGGAGGAATCCGTCAAGGACCTCGTCGTGGTGCAGGTGCGCACCGGTGCCGAGCATGCGGGCGAAGTAGCCGGCATGATCGACCAAATGCTCACCATCCTCTACGCGCTCTTGGCGCTGGCGGTCATTATCGCCATCTTGGGTATCGTGAACACCCTGACGTTGGGAGTTATCGAGCGCCGCCAGGAAATTGGCATGCTGCGCGCCGTGGGTACCCAGCGCCGCCAGATCCGCACGATGATCACGGTGGAGTCGGTTCAGATTGCCCTGTTCGGCGCCATCATGGGCATGATCCTCGGTCTCGGGTTGGGCTGGGCATTTATTTCCGTGCTTGCTGACGACGGCCTCGATTCCCTCACCGTGCCCTGGCTGATGCTCATCATCATGCTGGTTGGCTCCGGCATTGTGGGCGTGCTCGCCGCCATCTGGCCGGCACAGCGCGCGGCAAAGACGCCACCGCTCGACGCCATCGCCGACTAGCCTGCGGGCCTAGGAAAGACTTAGGCAAGCAGGGAGCCGACCCAGGCCCCGCGCCACGCAAGGGCTATACCCAGCCCCACTGTCCAGAAGAGATATCGCGCCAAGCGCCACCAGCGCTTGGCCTTTATCATTTCTCCGAGTTCCTTGGCCATCGTGGACCAGGTTGATAGGCCGCCCGCTAGGCCCGCTGCAAGAAGTGGGAGAAAAAACTCAGGGGCGTGCGTGTGCGTGGCATATCCATAGGCCACGCCGGCGAGTGCTGCGCCCGTGATATTCGCCGCGAATGTGCAAGTGGGGGAGGGCAAAATGCGAGTAAGTGCGAAGCGCCCGCATCCTCCCAGAAACCCGCCAACAAGCACGGCGAGGGCGGAGATGATGATCATGCGGGCCTCCGGGAGACGTCGCCAAGCACATATGCCCCTGTACACCCCACCACAGTGGCCAGGACGTAGGCGCCTGCCTGCGCCGGCCCGAAGCTGGAGGTGAAATAAGCAAACGTGGCGAAACTGGTGAAACCACCGAGAAAGCCCGTGCCCCAGAAAGCTGGCGGCTTGGCATAGCCCATAATGGCGCTGCCCACGATGTTGATGAGCAACAACGGCAGCGCGCCGCCGCCGAGGAGAGTGGAGAGGACGAAACGGGTAAGCGCCCCGAGCGCCGCCCCGCAGCCCACAAGAATGGTCTGTGGCATGGCGACCATCCTAATTGGGATGCGAAACCTCCGCGAAGCAGGCAAGCTAAAGGTACATCCACGTCACAAGGAGGACCTCATGGCACACGAGCGCGCCGGCCAGCTAGCCCAGCCTTCCGATCTCATCGATATCGCGGAGCTGGTCACCGCCTACTACACCCGAACCCCAGATGCTGATAATCCTGACCAGCAGGTTGCCTTCGGCACCTCCGGTCACCGCGGTTCCGCATTGGATACTGCGTTTAACGAGGCCCACATCCTGGCCATTACTCAGGCCATCGTGGATTATCGCGCTGAGCAGGGCACGAGTGGTGCCATCTTCATCGGCCGCGATACTCACGCTTTGTCTGAGCCCGCCATGGTCTCCGCCCTCGAGGTCCTCTTGGCTAATGAGCTGGAGGTCCGCGTGGATGATCGTGGTCGCTACACCCCAACGCCAGCTGTTTCGCATGCCATCCTGACCAACCCAGGCACCGATGGCATTGTTATCACCCCGTCTCACAACCCGCCGCGTGATGGTGGTTTCAAGTACAACCCACCCACCGGCGGCCCGGCGGACACGGATGCCACCGACTGGATTGCGGCGAAGGCTAATGACTACCTGCGCGCCGGGCTTGAAGGCGTCAAGCGCGTTCCGGTCGACGGTGTGCTGGATGAGCGCTGCGTGAAGCACAATTATGTGGACACCTATGTCGCAGACCTGGGCAATGTGGTGGATATGCAGGCGATTAAGGACGCCGGCGTACGCATCGGTGCGGACCCGATGGGTGGTGCCTCGGTGGACTACTGGGCGGCCATCGCTGAGCACTACGGGCTCAACATGACCGTGGTGAACCCAGAGGTAGATGGCACCTTTCGTTTCATGACGCTGGATACTGATGGCAAGATCCGCATGGACTGCTCCTCGCCGGATGCCATGGCTTCGTTGGTGGAGAATCGCTCGAAGTATGACCTGGCTACCGGTAATGATGCCGACGCCGACCGCCACGGCATTGTTACCCCGGATGCGGGACTAATGAACCCGAACCACTACCTGGCCGTGGCCATCGAATACCTATTTAGCCACCGCCCCCAGTGGGGGAACGCCGGGGTGGGCAAAACCTTGGTGTCTTCCTCCATGATTGACCGCGTCGTGGCCAGCCTGGACCGTGAACTCGTGGAGGTTCCGGTGGGCTTCAAATGGTTTGTGCCAGGGCTTGTCGACGGCTCCCTAGGCTTCGGCGGCGAGGAATCCGCCGGTGCCTCCTTCTTGCGCTTCGACGGAACGGTGTGGTCGACGGATAAGGACGGCATCATCCTGGACCTGCTGGCGGCAGAGATCTTGGCAGTGACCGGCAAGACTCCGTCCCAGCGCTATGCGGAGTTGGCGGAAGAATACGGTGCGCCGGCTTATGCGCGTACCGATGCCCCGGCCAACCGTGAGCAGAAGGCGATCCTTAAGAAGCTGTCGTCGGAGCAGGTGACGGCAACGGAGCTGGCGGGCGAAGAGATCGTCGCCAAGCTCACCGAAGCTCCCGGCAACGGTGCGGCCATTGGCGGCCTCAAAGTCACCACGGAGAATGCGTGGTTTGCTGCGCGTCCGTCCGGCACCGAGGACAAATACAAGATCTATGCGGAGAGCTTCCGCGGTGAAGAACACCTGAAGCAGGTGCAGTTGGAAGCCCAAGCGCTGGTAGCTGAGGTCCTCGGTTCCTAGCTGCGCTGAGATGGGGGTACCACCACGCCTGCCCCCACTACAGACACCATGAGAGCTCCGAATCTCTGCTTCGGGCTCACTGGGGCTGCTGGCCACTTATCCGTCGAAAGATATTAAAGGTACTGGTAGCGGGTTTGCTAAGGTTGATGCGTGGCAAAAAAGAAGGTGAGCACCGCGCTGGTGCTCGACATCATCAGTGCATTCGCGCGTTTCTACATGGCCTACATCTGGATCAAGGCTGGTCTGTCGAAGTTCTCTGACCAGCTCGCAGTCTCACAAAGTATCAAGGCCTACGAGATCTTTACGCCCGAATGGTCGCACTACCTGTCCTATCTCATCGGCCCGTTGGAGGTATGCGGCGGATTGCTGCTGCTCTTGGGTCTCTTCCTGCGTCAATCGGCGTGGGTAGGGCAGGTGGTGCTGATTCTGTTCATGATTGGTATCGCGCAAGCATGGCTGCGCGGACTCGGAATTGATTGTGGCTGCTTCGAAGCCAATCCGGACGAGGACGCCCAAGTGATGAACTACATGATGACACTGCTGCGCGATCTCTTCTATTCTGTCTTAATGGTGTGGACCATCAAGCGTCCATTTACCAAGTTTGCACTGCACCCTTAACCACGGCGTGTAGGCTTCCATCTGTTCAAAGAAAAGTCATGAAGGCAAGGTTGTTCAATGAGCACAGTTAAAGACCCCAACTCCAAGAGCAATAGTGGATTCCTCTGGGGCCTCGCTGTTCTTCTAGTCATCGTGGCCGTGGTCATCGGTTACATCGTCTACCAAGGCCGCAACGCCCAAACCGATGCGCTGGGAGACTACGCAGCGGAAGAGGTCAACATGGAGATGTCTTTGGCCGACAACGCAGTGACCCTCAAGTCTCCTGAGGCCGCGAAGGACGCTGTCGAGGTTGACCTCTACGAAGACTACTCCTGCCCCCACTGTGGTGACCTGGCAAAGGAAACGGATGGGCAGATGAAGGACGCCATTGACGAGGGCAAGCTTATCGTCCACGTGCGCTCCCTGAACTTCTTGGACGGAAGCCAAAAGGGCCTGGAGAGCATCAAGACCAACAAGGGCCACTCTTCCAAGGCTGCTGCTGCAATGGAGCAGGTGGCCAAGTCTGGTGATGCCAAGCTGTACTGGAACTTGCGCAAGTACCTGATGGAGAACCAGTCCAAGGTCTACGACAAGTGGGACATGGCTGATTTCGCTGACGCCGCGAAGTCGCTGGGAGCTGACAAGGACACTGTCACGGCCATTCAGGAAGCTAAGGTTGGCGAAGGCAACGAACTCGTTACCGCCAACTACGAGAAGCTGGAATCCGAAACCGGAAGCGTGTCCTCGCCGCGCATCATCAAGGATGGCAAGGACATTCCAGAAGACGAGAACACGTCCATCATGGAATGGGTTGACCTCGTCCTGGATAAGTAGCGATTGAGTAAATAACGCGCCCCATCTCGCGATTTGGTTCGCGAATTGGGGCGCGATATATTGTTACGAGTTGCAACCGTGAAGGTTGTACCTCGTATGAGGGGCTATGGCGCAGTTGGTAGCGCACCACACTGGCAGTGTGGGGGTCACGGGTTCGAATCCCGTTAGCTCCACTTTAAAATTCAATACCGCCTTGGGGCTATGGCGCAGTTGGTAGCGCACCACACTGGCAGTGTGGGGGTCACGGGTTCGAATCCCGTTAGCTCCACTTT
>NZ_JASPGN010000022.1:0-3655 GCF_030232655.1 Corynebacterium sp. MSK218 | reverse complement strand
ATACCCTCTTTCCACTGGTCAGAGGGTTTTATTTTTGTCTGGGGAATTCTTTGTTGACGTCTGGTTATGACTGTGTTTAAAGCCCGGTGAAATCCAAGGTTGAGTGCCGGGGACGTGGTCGACGAACTGGTAAAACCGGACTGATTCATTGGGGAGGGCAATCAGGTCCTCATGAGTGAACAAATGATCGGCACATCACGTGCGGATGAATCCATGCAAGGCCACTGGCTTTTGGCCAAATTGGGAAAGTGAGTCCTTTGCCTTGGCGGCGCAGACTAACAGATGAATTGCTCGAACTATCCGGAATTCCGAACGTTGATGTAGTTGAACCAGCGCCTAATCTTGGGCGCACGCCGGGTAGGATTCTTGAGCTCACGCCTTCGAGTTATACAGGTGCGGATAGTGATCCGGATGCTGTGGCTGCAGTGCGCCGCGTCTTTGGCCTGCGTGCAAAGCTAATTGAGGCTGACGCCGCTGAAACTGGACTGGCCGATGAGTCGGCTGACCTTGTGATTGGGGAAGCGATGCTCACCATGCAGGATGAGAAGGCTAAGAATGCAATCGTTGCAGAGGCTGCGCGCATCCTACGTCCGGGTGGGCGGTACGCCATTCACGAACTGGGGCTAGTTCCTGAAGAACTAGCAGATGGGGTGAAGGATGAAATCCGCCAAAGCCTTGCGCGCGCAATTAGGGTGAACGCGCGTCCGCTGACCTTGGGCGAATGGACGGCAGTGTTTGAGGCTAATGGCTTTTTAAAGCCGCCAAGGTTGAGACCGCGCCGATGGCTTTGCTGCAGCCGCGTCGAATTCTTTCAGATGAAGGATTCTTAGGTACGCTGTGCTTTGTGAAGACCCTTCGGAATAACTCCGATGCCCGCAAGCGGGTGCTGCAGATGCGAAAAACCTTCAACACGCACGAGAGTGTCTCAACGCCGTGGCAATCGTGGCAACGAAGCCAGAGCGTTAGGAAGCTGGAACGCTATCTAGGCGCGGTTGCGCACTACGGTCAGCAGGATTGCTGAGTCTTCCAAGGAGAGCAGTCCATGACGCTACTGAGGCACCACAGCATGCTCATCGGCGCTCAACTCTAGTGAATCGTCGTCTGCGGTAAGCCGAACTTTTCCGCTCAATACGTGCAAGAGTGCCTCGCCAGGGTTCTCGTGCTTAGACAATTCCTTGCCGTCTTTCAGGACAAGCAAGACCTGTGAAAGGGAACCACCAGGCACTGCGCGGAACACGTGGGTTGCACGCCCGCTTTCTGTCCCAGCCATTTTCGAAATCTCTTCCAAATGTTAAAGGGGATTGAACTGCGCTAAGCGCTGCCAGGTGTAAATGGTTGACCGTCTAGTGTCGAGTCTATACCTTTGGTATACCAATCCTTAAAATAAATAGTCCTACCTATTTAAAGTTAGGCAACCCTACTCAAGTGGTGTATATTTGCCATGGTTAATTGATTCCTATTCCCAGCAAAGGAAATAACAAGTGAAAAAGACGGCATTGATGGCTTTAAGTGCTGCTGCAGCCCTCGTTCTTGCGGCGTGCTCCACCTCGGGGGAAGAAGCCTCGGGGGAAGATGCAGCGGCTGGCGACGGTGAGCAGCTGACTCTGTCCCACCCCAGTATTGAGGGGCTAAACATCGACTTCGAAAACCAGCCAGAAACCATCGTTATGGACTGCTACGCCTATAGCTCTCTGCACGAGTACGGCATCGAGCCGGATGCGTTGTTTGGTTTTGAGTGTGACAACCCAGCGTTGATGGGTGATGCTGACATCGAAGGTATTGAGACCATCGGCCAAGATGCTGAGATCGATCTGGAAAAGCTGGCTGAACTGCGCCCGGATGCCATCATCGGCAACGGTAACGCGAAGGGTTGGTCTTGGTTCGATGAAGACGTCAACGCTCAGTTGCAGCGCGTTGCGCCTTTCGTGCCGCTGCCATCGGAAGGCTCTATTGATCAAAGGATTGCGGATACCCGCGAGATTGCAGAGTTCTTCGGCGCAGACGTAGAAGCTGACAACATCGTGGCGGCAGATGGAGACTTCGCAGCGGCCAAGGAAGCGTTCACCGCAGCAGTAGACGGCAAGGATTACAACTTCCTGCTGACCAGCCCAACCAAGGAAATGCTCTATACCGGCGTGGGCTTCGCGCAGGCGGACATGCTGGAAGAACTTGGCGCAAACATCGCAGGCCCAGACGCACCAGCGGAAGGAAACCCGTGGGGTCGAGTGGCGTGGGAAGATGCTTCGACCTACCCTGCTGATGTCATCTTGGTAGAAAACTATGACCCAGAGGCGCCATTTACTGCGGAGCTGTGGGACAACCTCCCAGCTGTCCAGGCAGACCAGGTATCCACGTGGTCTTCCAAGGGTGCGTTGACCAGCCGTAACTATGCCGATTGGCTGCAGGATCTTGCAGACAAGGTAGAGACCTACGACAAGGTGAGCTAGTCTTTTATGCCAGCAATTTCCACCACCTCCACAGCCCCGAAGGCTGTGGAAAGGCCAGTTGCTCAGGCCAACCGGCTCATTGGTTTCATTATCATTGCGGTCTTATGCGCCGGTGCGCTGGTGTTGAGCATGATGGTGGGCTCACGCAGCATTCCACCGTCGGATATTTTTCATTATCTGATTAACCCGGATCCGGCGGATCCGGTATCGCAGGTGGTCTGGCAGTCTCGCGTTCCACGTACTTTCCTGGTGTTGGTTGCCGGTAGTGCGTTGGGGGTCGCGGGTGGTTTGATGCAGGCTGTGACCAGAAACCCAATGACGGACCCGGGGATTTTGGGCGTTAATGCGGGTGCTTCTCTCATGGTGGTTGTTGGCTTGGCATTTTTTGGGGTTACAGATATCTCCCAGTACATGTGGTGGTCTTTTGCTGGTGCGATTGTGACCTCGGCGGTGGTCTTCGCCATTGGCAACAGTGGTCCATTGCGTGGCAGTCCGGTGCGCATGACCTTGTCCGGTGTGGCATTGGGGGCGGTGCTGGGCGGTTTTACATCCGCGGTGTTGCTGACCAATTCAGAAGTTTTGGAACGCATGCGTGGCTGGTCAGCGGGCACCACAGCATCGCAGCCTCTCGATGCCACCTTGTCCATCACCCCATTTATCTTGGTAGGCTTGCTTATTGCGCTGGCCAGCACTCGCGCATTGGATGTGCTTTCACTGGGTGAAGCGGCATCGGTTGCTATGGGCGCGCACCCGCAAAGAACCAGGCTGGTGGTATTGGTAGCAATTGCACTGCTAGCCGGTGGCGCTACTGCGGCGGCGGGGCCCATCGGATTTATTGGGCTGTTGGCACCACATCTATCCCGCATGATCGTGGGCCCACATCAAGGGTGGATTATGGCCTATTCAATCGTCTTGGCCCCAGCGGTTTTGGGCGTGAGTGATGTTATAGGTCGCGTGATTACTGCTGGGGAAGTGCCCGTGGGAGTAGTAACTGCATTCGTTGGCGCACCGCTGTTGATTTACATGGTGCGTAAGTACCGCATTCCGGAGGTTTAAGCGCGATGGTTCACACAACGAATCCGGATACGAAGCAAGAGCTTGAATTCGGGCGAAAGATTTTCCGCTTCAGGTCTGAAGCGTCCTGGGTTTAGTTCCGCTTCTTTTACGGCCCTGTGTTGATGGGCTGGGTGAGATAGTACTCGGTTTCG
>NZ_JASPGN010000021.1:0-26922 GCF_030232655.1 Corynebacterium sp. MSK218 | reverse complement strand
AACTCAACGGAATACTTTCTAGGCATAGTTCAATCCTTCCTTAGCTGAGGTAGGAACTAAACCCAGGACGCTTCACCCCTACGAACGTCCTCTCTCACCCAGAGAGTGTGATCGAGTCTCTCGCTCTAACGACTCTAGATAGGAAGAAGGGAATAGGTTCAGTACTTTTACCAAGTTTTAGCCTTCTGGGAAATCGTATTGAAGAAGATCGCAACACCGTACAGGCCGTCGAATTCTTACTCGAAGCGGTCACCCATGCCTTAATCGGGGCTCGACAAGCCGAACGCCCTTTAACCCATGACAGCACGTTTGAAAAGGCTACGGACTATATAGACCGCCACCTCAGCGATCCTAGTCTCAACGCAGAAAGTGTAGCGAAGGCTATGTACATTTCTTTAAGAAGTCTTCAAAAACACTTTGCCGATCATCAACTCACTGTCTCCAAATACATCAAGTCTAGGCGCGTGCACTTAATCCGCAGGGATTTAGCCAACCCAGCTTTTAGCAATCTCTCAATTAGAGAGATTGCCCAAGCGCATGGGTTAACCCAACCTAGCCACATATCCAGGGCTTTCAAAGACGAGTTCGGAATCAGTCCTAGAGCTTTCCGATCTCACGCAGCTGACTAATAACCCGGCGTGCAGTAATGATCCCGGATTGAATTGCTCCATCCACAATCACCCCCCGCCAACCAGGAGCAAAATCAGCTCCCGCGAAATGAATATCGGATTCGGAGTCAATGAAATGGCTCCATCCATCTATAAACTGTCCCTTGCGCAAAGTGGCCCAAACTTGTTGAGTCCACTTATCTTTCACCCAATCATGGCCCGTTGAATCGATAACTTCGACACCTAAATCCCATGTGTCCATGATTCTTTGAGCGTCCTCGATGCTATTTAAATCAACCTTGCTATGGTCTGCTCCGAATCCAACGAGTACCGTCGTTCCGTCGTCCATAAAGTATTCCGACCTAATCAATGACATTGGATAGTCTGCCCCAGCATAAGCAATGATCTTGTGGTGCCCCTTAATCTTTATCCAAATCTTTGCGCCAGTTGAATTCCACTTGTCTCCGATAACGCGCTGCTGATCCCCACTGAGGGGTGGGTCGAATTCGATGTTCGTAAGCGCACCGAGTGGAACAGTGCTGATCACCTTATTAGCCTCCTTGACTTCTCCAGTTTCAAGCGTGACACGCACCCCTGAATCAGTCTGTTCCACTTTCGTTACGGGAGACGACAAGTGAACTGGGCACCTAAGATCATCTCGAATGTTCTCGTAAAGACCTCGCATGCCGTTATCGAGCTTGAACCTGAGGTTAATTTCATCGACCAGTTTATGGCTATGGTCAGAAAGTGCTGCCCACTGTTTCGCCATTAACGAAGAGCCCGTTCGCGGGTCCCCAATGTATGCAGCTGACCAGAAGCCTTCAACCATATCTTGGAGCTCTTGATCCACTCCTGCCTCATTAACGATGTCCATCACTGACTTGTGATCAAATTGCTTAAACGCTTCAACATCGTTTGGGTCCGCACCGTATTCATCTCGCAAGATCGCAAGTGGATCGTGAGGGTTAGGGAAAAACCTATCCGAGCCTTCGTAAATTACGTCGAGTGCCGGCATCATTTTCTCATCCGCTTCGCCTTCCTTGGCTTTGCGAACTTTGCCTTGGGTGACCCAATAAGCATCGTTATCGGCTGGACTTGTGTGGATTCCCTGGTTATACCGCGTTATCTCTCCCCACATGTAAGGCTGGAACCAATGAACCCACGTTGCACCCATTTCCAGCGGAAGTCCCATTCGATCGTCAGTCCATGCCCTTCCCCCAATTCGATCGCGTGCTTCGAATACTTCACAATTCACACCTGCAGTTTGCAGTTCACGCGCTGCTACCAGGCCCGAAAACCCAGCGCCGATCACAATTACTTTGGAGGATTCCATCATTAGTCCTTTCTGCCAGCGGGAGCAGCATGTGAGTCATGCCGCTATAGGTTTCAATAGTGACATGCATCTCTAGTAATGACTTGATGGATGGTGCCGAAAATTTTGCAAAAAGTGATCTATGCCTAGTTTGAAATGCGACTCACACCGACAGTGTTCAAACTAAATTTGATAACCAGTAAGACACGCAATAACACCGACGGATGCAAAATTCCAAAGATCAGCCTTCTTGCAGAAAAGGTTTTCCGCCATTCTGACGGTTTAGGCTAAATCGACTTATTGCCGATGCACTACCGAGAGAATTCCCGTGTGTTTCATCAAGAACAGCTCACTCAGTTGTGCGCGATTCCGGCTATTTTTATAGTTGCACAATCACCGAAACCCATCCAGCCGCGCCAAGTGCAACAGTCAGAACTACAAAGTCCTTGCGCTCGACGTTCCCGCGGCCGCGGCACCCGCACCATACCGATCGGGAGTTAATTACAATGGCCGCTTGCGACTGCCCTGCGGACGTCACCCCAACAAGAATGTCGCGGCCTTTTCAGCGATCATGATAGAGGGCGCATTAGTGTTTCCCGTCGGTACGAGTGGCATTACAGAAGCATCGGCGATTCGGATCCCCTCAAGCCCATAGACCTTTAGGGTGCGCGGATCAACCACGGCCATGGAGTCAATGCCCATCTTGCAAGTGCCAACTTGGTGGTGATACGTGATAGCGGTGCTGCGAACGTATTCCTCAAGATCCTCGTCGGATACATCTGAGCCTGGGTACACTTCCTCGGGACCCCACTCGGACAATGCTGGCTGGCGGCCAACTTCACGGCACTGCTTTACGGAAGCTACCAATGCATCGACGTCTGCCTGCACCGACAAAGCGCCGAAATCAATAGCAATAGGATCTGAGGGACTTGGCCCCGTCAGGGTCAACTCACCGCGACTCGCGGGCCTAACGATGCCACCCATAAGCGTAAATCCATTTTCTGGCCCCTCCATGTCCTCGCTGTACATGGGGATTGAGAAATATAACGGCTGAGTATCAGGGACAGCAGCCTCAGGACGCGACTTTGAAAACACGTGTACCTCGGCTGGCAGAACTTCCGGGATTGGTACTTCCTTCTTCGTGGTCGTGAAGATAACAGGGGAGAGTAAGTGATCATGGAGATTCTTGCCTACGCCAGGGAGATCATGAGTCGATGAAATCCCCAGAGCCTCGAGTTCTTCTGCTGGCCCAATACCAGAGCGCAGGAGTATTTCCGGCGAATTCAACGCACCTGCACATAGAATCGTTTCACCAGCACGAAGCTCCTGAAGTTCACCAGCAACTTCGACATTAACGCCAAGGATGGCACCGCTTTCAACGAGCAGTCCGTGGACATGCGCGCTTGTGATGATGGTGAGATTAGACGCATCCTCGACTGGCTTCAGGTACGCGTGCCAAGTGTTGAAGCGGTTTCCGTTGCGAACATTAGCCTGGATCTTGCCCACGCCTTCCACGTCACCAGAGTTGTAATCCTCGTTAAGTGGAATACCCGCCTCCTGCGCTGCTAGGAAAAGGTCATTTTGAAGCGGGTGACGAGCGTAATTCTCAATTACATCAAGCAATCCCTCGCTACCACGGACCTCCGAAGCGCCACCGTCGAAGTTTTCAATCGACTTGAAAACGGGCAGTACGTCCTCCCAGGACCAGCCGTCATTGCCTAGATAAGCCCATGTGTCGTAGTCTTCCTTAGCGCCACGGACCCAAATGGTTGCATTGAGCGCGTGCGAGCCGCCCATTACCTTTCCGCGGGGAATGTGAAGGCTCCGGCCAGCTGCCCAAGGTTGAGGAACCGTACGATAGTTCCAATCTTGAGGTGAACCCCATAGGAGTCCCAAGGTGTGCACCTTCTCGATGTCGGGATTTACGTCATAGTCGCCGGCTTCAAGAATTGCGACGCTCTTTCCCGCATCAACTAGCCGACGGGCAATGACGCACCCAGCTGAACCAGCTCCTACAACGATGTAATCAAAGCTCTTGGTTTTTTCTTGAGACAATTTCAAACCTCCCTGGGTGCAGACGACTCCTCGTGAGCCGATGACTTGAAATATATCCTGCGACACATCTCTAGGTCTTGAGTGATAGCGCACACACTTTGGGTATACGTGCAGAATGCAAAGCAAGGAGAAAATGAAGAAAAAGAAAGCCGCCCCGTAGGGCGGCTTCCATCGTGTACAGCGAAGCTATTGCACTAGCTATGCATTGGCATACGGGTCGCGCACACCGATGTACTGCAGCGACGTGTACTCGTCGATGCCCTCGGCGCCGCCCTCGCGGCCCATGCCGGACTGCTTGACGCCACCGAATGGGGCGGCGGCGTTGGAGATGACGCCGGCGTTGAAGCCCATGAGACCGAATTCGAGGCCGTCACCGAGGCGCCACATGCGGTCGGAGTTTTCGGTAAAGACGTAGGACGCTAGGCCGTACTCGGTGTCATTCGCAAGCTCGATGGCTTCCTTCTCATCGGAGAAGGTCAAGATCGGAGCGATAGGTCCGAAGATCTCCTCCTGCGCCACGCGAGCATCACGGGAGACGTTCGTGAGAACGGTAGGGGAGTAGAAGTAGCCCTTGCCCTCACCCGGCTTGCCGCCGATGAGGACCTTGGCGCCTTTGTCCACGGCGTCGTCGACAAGCGCGGTGATGTTATCCAGTGCCTTCTGCTCCACGAGCGGGCCACAGGTAACGCCCTCATCGAGGCCGTTGCCCACCTTGAGCTCACCGATGCGCTTGGCGAATTTCTCCGCGAACTCGTCAGCGATGGATTCGTGGACGATGAAACGGTTAGCCGCAGTACAGGCCTCACCAATGTTGCGCATCTTCGCGCCCATGGCGCCCTCGACGGCCTGGTCAATATCGGCGTCCTCAAAGACGATGAATGGAGCGTTGCCGCCCAGCTCCATCGAGGTGCGCAGGACGTTATCGGCAGCGGCTTTGAGCAGGGTTTTGCCCACCGGGGTAGAACCGGTGAAGGAAATCTTGCGCAGGCGGGAATCCGCCATGATCGGCTCGGAAATAGCAGAGGCAGACTTGCCAGAGACCACGTTGACCACACCTGCCGGTACACCGGCATCAATCATGGTCTGCGCGAAGTACTGGGTGGTCAGCGGGGTGAGCTTGGCCGGCTTGACTACCATGGTGCAACCAGCGGCGATGGCCGGGGCAATCTTGCGGGTAGCCATGGCCAGCGGGAAGTTCCACGGGGTAATAAGCAAGCAGGGGCCCACCGGCTTGCGGCGGGTAACCATGCGCAGAGTGCCCTCCGGTGCCGGGAGCGTGCGGCCATAATCACGGACGGCTTCCTCGCTGAACCAGCGCAGGTACTCAGAACCGTAGGTGACCTCACCGTAGGACTCTGCCAGCGGCTTGCCCATCTCCAGAGTCATAAGGGTGGCGAACTCGTCCTTGCGCTCCTGTACCAGCTCGAATGCTCGGCGCAGCAGGTTGGAGCGCTCACGGGTGGATGTACGCGCCCACTCATCCTGCACGGTGCATGCGGCATCCATGGCCTTCTTCGCATCCTCAGAGGTAGCGGACGCAAGGGTAGCGATAACCTCACCGGTGGCCGGGTTTTCCACGTCAAAAGTGGAGCCATCGGAGGCGTCTACCCATTCACCATTAATAAGCAGGCCGGTCGGTACCTTTGCCAGAAGCTCGTCGACGTTTACTTTTGCTGTTTGAGTCATGGTTCTTTTCTACCCTCCCAAAGTGAATTTGTCTGCGAGTTGGCGTGCCGCACCAGACAGAAGTTGAACATCCGCGCCAACCAGTGCAAATGATGCCCCAGCATCTAAATATTTCTGCGCCTGATCGAGGTTAAAAGCGTTAACGCCTACCTTCTTTCCGGAAGCGCGCACCACTTCAAATGTGTGATTGACGGCTGCCAGCACCTCCGGATGGGTCTGCTGACCCAGCAGTCCCATGGACGCTGCCAAATCAGACGGGCCTACAAAGATCTGGTCCACGCCATCGATGGCCACAATGTCTTCGACATTGTCCACGGCCTTCGCGGATTCAATCTGTACCGTCAGGCTGACCGTCTCAGAAGCGTTGGGCAGATAGTTCTCCACACCATTCCACCGCGAGGACCGTGCCAAAGCAGAGCCCACCCCGCGTACTCCGCGTGGCGGATAGTGCATGGCCTGCACGGCAGCTTCCGCTTCTTCGGGCGTATCAATCATGGGCACCATCAAGTTTTGTGCGCCAAGGTCGAGGTACTGCTTAATGAGTGCGGTGTTATTGACTGGGATGCGGACAACGCGCGTGATGCCATAAGCATCGGTAGTACGCAGCAGAGACAGGACTGTTTCGAGGCCATAGGGGGCATGTTCGCCGTCGATAAGCGCCCAGCTAAACCCTGCCGACGCAATGATCTCTGCAGCAGCCTCCGAGCCTGAGCAGATCCACGCACCTACGAGAGGACTCTTCGCAGTGGCAAGCTCTTGCGTGAAGGTGGGCGGCAACTCTACTGGAACCGGCATGTGATGGACCCCAGCTTTCCGTAATCGGCATGGACGGTATCGCCGGGTTCAACCCACATGGGCTTGGTGAAGGATCCGGCAAGGATGATATCGCCAGCGGCGAGGCTGTCGCCGTGCGCATGTAGCTTGTTGGCAAGCCAGGCCACGCCCATGGCCGGGTGGTTGAGCACCGCAGCCGCCACGCCGGTGTCCTCGATGGATTCGTTGCGGTAGAGAAGTGCGGAGACCCAGCGCAGATCGACGTCCGCGGGATCCACTGGGTTGCCGCCGTAGACCATGGCGCCCAGGGCCGCGTTGTCCGAGATGGTATCGACGATCGTGCGGCCTTCCATTTCAATGCGGGAGGAGAGAATCTCCAGGGCAGGGACGACGTATTCCGTCGCACGAAGGACGTCGAAAATGCTGCAGTTCGGGCCCGTCAGTTCTTCCTTGAGCACGAAGGCTAGCTCGACCTCGATGCGGACGTTGGAGAACTGCGCGTGCTCAATGGTCGAGCCATTTTCGAAGACTTGGTCCTCAAAGATCGCGCCGTAATCCGGTTCGGTGATTCCCGTCGCTTCCTGCATAACCTTGGAGGTCAAGCCGATTTTTCTGCCCACCAGACGCCGGCCATTTTCGACGCCGCGGCGTACCCACTCGCGTTGTACTGCGTAGGAATCCTCGATGGTCATATCTGGGTAGCGGGCCGTGAGCCGCTTAACCATGGTGCGGTCTTGTTCCGCTTGCGCCAGCTCGTCAGCGATAGCGATGTGTTGCTCAGTATTCACGATGTTGTCACTTCCTTGAGCATGTTGAATGTTGTGGTTTCACGTGAAACGACAACGGGCCCAGCGGTCACCGCGCTGAGCGCACAGCATCGCGGGGCCACGTTGACCCGTCACCTACGCCTACAGCTGGTGTCCCAGCTTGTACTCGCCCTGCTTCCATTCCGGCATGGCATCGGCATCATCCTTGCGGGTGTAGGAGAAGCCATCGGCACCAATGGTGGCTTCCAGCTCAGAGGCGTCCTCACGGCTCACCAGCGGCACCGGATTGCCGTCGAGGTCCAGAACGGTGGAGCCATCGCGGTACCACGACGGAACAACTGGCGTACCCCACCAGTCACGGCGCTGGTTATCGTGAACATCCCACGTCACAACCGGGTTGTCCGGATCGCCGGTGTAGTAGTCCTGGGTGTAAATCTCCACACGGTGTCCGTCAGGATCGCGCAGGTACAGGTAGTACGCATTGGAGACTCCGTGGCGGCCAGGGCCGCGCTCGATACGGTCAGACTCGCGCAGCGCGCCCAACTTATCGCAAATGGCGATGATGTTGTGCTTCTCGTGCGTGGCAAAGGCAATGTGGTGCATACGAGGGCCATCACCACCGGTCATAGCGGTGTCATGGACCGTGGGCTTGCGACGCATCCATGCAGCGTAGACGGTTCCTTCTTCATCACGGATGTCCTCAGTGGTGCGGAAGCCGAGGTCTTCCATGTAGGCCACTGCCTTCGGCACGTCCGGGGTGATCTGGTTGAAGTGATCCAGGCGGACAAGTGCACCCGGAATGTGCGCCTCGTAGCGCCATGCCAGGCGCTCACGGTGCTCGACCTCGTAGAAGAACTCGTAGGGGAACCCCAGTGGATCCTGGACGCGCACCGAGTCACCGATGCCCTTGACAAAGCCCTCCTTATTGC
Organism: Corynebacterium sp. MSK218; assembly: GCF_030232655.1. Classification (NCBI taxonomy): domain Bacteria; kingdom Bacillati; phylum Actinomycetota; class Actinomycetes; order Mycobacteriales; family Corynebacteriaceae; genus Corynebacterium; species Corynebacterium sp. MSK218. The sequence continues at coordinate 18,791 of NZ_JASPGN010000021.1, read as the reverse complement.
GACGAACTTCGCAGCCACGGGCCTTGTAGAACTCTTCCGCACGGTCGAGATCTTCTGGGGATCGAACACGGTAGGAGAATGCTGCCACTGCCGCTACCGGGCCCTGGCGCAGAACCAGGTTGTGGTGGATGAATTCCTCATACGTGCGCAAGTAGATCTCATGCTCGTTTTCTTCGGTGACGACAAGACCGAGGGTGTCCACGTAGAACTTACGAGATGCAGCGAGGTCGGTGACGACGATTTCCATGTACGCACAGCGCAGGATGTCCGGTGCCTGAATGTCAGCCATGAGATGGCCTCCTTTGTAGATAGATAAATGATGAAGAAGAGTGATAGGGAAGGGGGGCGCGGGAAGATTAGTCCTGCTTGCCAAAGACAGGGTTGTGTACCTTGTCCAGGTTGATGTGCACCGCCTGCTGGTCGGTGTAGAAATCGATGGAACGGTAGCCACCCTCATGACCCAGACCGGACGCCTTCACGCCACCAAATGGCGTGCGGAGGTCACGGACGTTGTTGGAGTTGAGCCACACCATGCCTGCCTCGACGTTTTGCGCAAAGTTGTGGGCGCGCTTGAGGTCAGAGGTCCAGACGTAGGCGGCCAAACCGTACTTGGTGTTGTTTGCCAGCTCTAGGGCTTCTTCGTCGCTATCAAATGGGGTGATGGCAACGACTGGGCCGAAGATTTCCTCCTGGAAAATACGGGCATCTGGCTTCACATCGACGAAGACAGTCGGCTGAACAAAGTTGCCGTCCTCGAAGCCTTCTGGGCGCTCACCGCCCGCCACCAAGGTGGCCTCCTGCTTGCCAATCTCAATGTAGGAGGTGACCTTCTCGTAGTGCTCTGGGTGCACGAGTGCACCAACCTCGGTCTTCGGATCGGAAGGCAGACCCACCTTGACGCGCTTGGCCTGCGCGGCATAGCGCTCAACGAACTCATCGTAGATATCGCGCTGCACCAGAATGCGGGAACCTGCGGTGCAACGCTCACCGTTGAGGGAGAACACACCGAAGATGCAGGCGTCGATAGCAGTCTCTAGGTCAGCGTCATTGAACACGATTGCCGGGGACTTACCGCCGAGCTCCATGGACAGGCCCTTGAGGTTCGGAGCCGCATTGGCAAAGATGATCTGGCCGGTGCGGGATTCACCGGTAAAGGAGATAAGCGGCACATCCGGGTGCTTAACCAGCGGATCACCGGCGTAGCCCTCCTCACCAAAGCCATTAACCAGGTTGAAGACACCCTTGGGCAATCCGGCCTCTTCAAAGATTCCTGCCCACAGCTGCGCAGACAGAGGAGTGAACTCGGCCGGCTTCAGGACTACGGAGTTGCCGGTAGCGATAGCCGGCGCCAGCTTCCAGGACTCCAGCATGAACGGGGTATTCCACGGAGTAATCAGGCCAGCAACACCAATCGGCTTACGGTTGACGTAGTTAATCTGGCGGCCCGGTACCTTGTAGGCGTCGTCGGCCTGGGCGACAATCAGATCAGCGAAGAAGCGGAAGTTCTCTGTGGCACGCTTGGCCTGGCCATTGGCCTGGGTAATCGGCAAACCGGAGTCGAAGGACTCCCATGCGGCGAGCTTCTCTGCGCGGGTTTCCACAATATCAGCGATCTTGTTCAGGACACGTGCGCGCTCACGCGGCAGGGCCTTGGCCCACGGTCCGTTTTCGAAGGCGTCCTTGGCAGCCGCTACAGCCTTATCGATATCGGCTGGCTTGCCTGAAGCGGCCTTGATATAAGGCTGGTTCGTCACTGGGTCGAGGACATCAAATTCCTCGCCGTCGATAGACGGGACAAACTCACCGTTGATGTAGTGGAGGATCTTCTCTGGAAGATCGGTGGGCTTAGCAGCATCGTTGTTGATAGCCATGTGTGGTCTTTCTCCTTATGTATTCTTTTCGCGGTAGCTGCGCAGTGTGGTTAGTCGGTGTTCGCGGGCAACCTTTTCTATGTAGTCAGGCTCTGCGCCTGCCTCGATGAGGTTGACCAATTGTTCGTGTTCGCGGACAGATTCTTGGGCTCTTTCTGGCACGTACCGAAATGTCGACACACGGTGGTATTCCAACTGTTTCCATTGGTCCACCACCAAGTTCTTCAATCTCTCATTAGGGCACTTGGCAAAGAGAACACTGTGAAATTCTTTGTTGAGCTGGGTGAATTCATCGGGGTCATGGTGGATGTCTAGTTCACTCATGCGCCGGTTAATCTCCCGTGCTCGGGCTAGGTCTTCGGGTTCAAGCAGGGGCGCGGATTGGGCTGTGGCATTCGCCTCCACAGTGGCCACGATGTCCATGGACTCGTAATAAGCCTCGCGGTTGTAGGTGGTGACACGTGCTCCTACATTGCGCTCATACGTGACCATGCCCTCCGCCTCTAGCTGGCGTATCGCTTCCCTGACGGGAACCACGCTGATATCTAGCGCTTCGGCGATGGTGGCCAGCACTAGGCGGTAGCCGGGTTCGTACTCGCGGGTACGAATCTTTTCACTAATCCAGTTATAGGCTTTTTGGGATTTACTCTCCCCACTAGGCGTGGAAGGTGATGTCATTGATCACCTTCCTTGCTTTCACTGGTAGCCCCGTCACGGAAGGCGAGGTAGGCCTCTTTGTTCTTCCCCGTTGGTGGGAAAAGACCATCGAGGCTAGCGCCGGTTTCTACCTGGGTAGCAACCCACTCGTCCTCGTGTTCCTTGGCCAGGGCACCTTCAGCGACTTCCTTAGCCAACGCGCGTGGGATGACGATGACGCCGTCATCATCACCAACGATGATGTCTCCCGGAAGCACGGTGGCGTTTCCACAGGAAACGGCAATATCGCTATCCCACGGGACGTGCTTTCGGCCAAGGACGCAAGGGTGTGGACCTTGGGTAAAGACAGGAAGACCGATCTCACGCACGGCTTCGAAGTCACGGACACCACCATCAGTCACGACGCCAGCAGCACCGCGCACCTTTGCTCGGAGAGCGAGGATGTCACCGAGGGTTCCGGAACCCGACTCTCCGCGGGCTTCGATGACGATGACCTCACCTTCCTTGACGGTGTCAAAGACCTTCTTCTGCTCGTTCAGTCCGCCACCGTGGGACTTGAAGAGGTCTTCGCGGCCGGCAACAAAGCGCAAGGTACGAGCCACGCCCACCATCTTGGTTCCCTTGGTTTGCGGATAAACGCCTTCAATGACGGACTGGTTAATGCCCTTTTTGCGCAACTGTGCCGAAAGTCCTGCTGTTGGCGCCTTTTCAAGCGCTGCCTTCAACTCTGGGTCAAGCCCACCATTATCTAGCGGTTCAAGTCCCGCACTTTCGCGGTCACCATAAGCATCTTCACGTTGCTTGTCATCCACATAGGGCAGGCTTCCCAGCTCTGCATCGAAGTCCGCTGCTACTTCTTCAACGGTTGTCTTCAAACGACCAGAGCTCACGCCACCCGGGATATCTACTTCAACCTCTACGACGTCACCAGGCTCGATGACGGAGGACCCAGCCGGGGTGCCGGTGAGGATGATGTCTCCCTCTTCGAGCGTCATGTGCTGCGAGAGGTCCGCAACGAATTGGGCGAGGGGGAAGATCAAATCCTCATCGGAGGACGTGCCCTCCTGGACGATATCGCCATTAACCCACGTGCGCAGACGCAGGGCCTTGGGGTCGATGTCCTGTGCCGGGATGAGTTCCGGACCAATAGGCGTGTAGCCATCACGCGACTTGGAGCGGGTATTGGATCCCTTGTCCTGGACTTTGTAGTCATACAGGCCAATGTCGTTCGAGGCGGTGACATACGCGACGTGCTTCCATGCCTCCTCCAAGGAGACATTTCGTGCAGGCGTGCCGATGATAAGAGCAATTTCGCCCTCAAATGCCAACAGCTCGGTGCCGGCGGGACGTTGAACTACCTGTCCGCTTTCAGCCAGCGTGCTCGTGGCTTTGAGAAAGTAGCTCGGAGCCTTGGGCCAACGGCCTCGCTGCGCTGCGCGGGACTCGAAGGCCACGTGAACGGCGATCATCTTGCCCGGCTTGACCGGCAGAAATTCAGGTACAGCCATGAAGAATCCTTAATTGTGAACAAATCCTTGCCCGAATCGTATATTATCCCTAGCATCGCCGCAAGTGGTTCAACTCACACGACGACTCTTATATATGTCGCACCACATCTCGAAAGGAATCAACATGTCTCAAACCACCGTCACGCCGACGATCTCCACGGCCGAGCGCCGTCGAGTAGTCGCCGCGACAACCATTGGTACCGCCATCGAGTGGTATGACTATTTCCTCTACGCCGCCGTAGCTGGATTGGTGTTCAATCACCTCATGTTTGGCCCGCTTGAGGGCGGTTTAGCCACCATCATCTCCTTTCTGACGGTGGGTCTATCCTTTCTCTTCCGTCCAGTCGGCGCCTTCCTCGCTGGACACTTCGCCGACCGTCTCGGCCGCCGCGTGGTTCTCATGGTGACTCTTTTTGCCATGGGTGGTGCTACCACTCTCATCGGCCTTCTTCCCACCTACGAAACTGCCGGCGTGTGGGCACCTATCCTGCTCATTCTCCTGCGCATCGTCCAGGGCATTTCTGCTGGTGGCGAGTGGGGCTCGGCGGTACTCATGGCCGTTGAGCATGCCCCCAATAACAAGCGCGGCCTCTATGGTGCTGGCCCCCAGGTTGGTGTCCCGGCGGGCCTGCTACTCTCCTCCGGTGTTCTCTCCATCATGAACACGATTGCGCCTGGCGACGCCTTCATGGCCTGGGGTTGGCGTGTACCTTTCCTCATTTCCATCATCCTTGTCCTCGTGGGCTACCTCATCCGCATGGGCGTAGATGAGTCTCCTGTTTTCGAAGAGATCGCCCAGCGTGAGGAAGAAGAAGCCACCAACCCCATCGGCACGCTGTTCAAAAAGTTCACGCCACTGGTCTTCGTTGCTGCTCTCGTATTCGCTGGCAACGGCACGGTGGGCTACATGACAACCGGTGGATACATCCAACGCTATGCCACCGACCCTGAAGGCCCAGTCGCACTGGCACGAGGCGATGTACTCAATGCCGTCACTATTTCTGCGGCATCCTGGGCTCTGACTACGCTCTTTGCTGGCTTCATCTCTGATTTCATTGGTCGCCGGAACACGTACCTCATTGGCTTCGTTCTGCAGGCCATTGGTGCAGCCGCTCTCTTCCCAATGGTCAACACGGGAAGCCTTGGCATGCTTTATGCCGCTCTTCTCTTCCTCACCGTTGGCCTTGGCCTGACTTATGGTGCTCAGTCCGCGATGTATGCCGAGCTTTTCCCTGCCTCAATCCGCGCTACAGGCGTTTCCGTTACCTACGCGATTGGTTCGGTGCTCGGCGGTGCTTTCGCGCCCATGATTGCGGCCTCCTTGGTGGAAGCCACGGGCACCACCTTCGCTGTATCCGGCTACCTGGTTACAGCTTCTCTTGTTGGCCTCGTGTGCACCTTCCTGCTGCGTGAGCGTAAGGGAATCGCTTTGGGCCCCGAGCACGAAGCAAAACAGTCGCGTGGCCACTTCATCTTCTCGCCAAAAGCGTAGACAAACCCACCCAAGCCATTGTGCTGCGGCCGGCTATCATATATGATTCCGGAACTAAGACGCAGATCACACATCGATGGTCCGTTGAACTAAATCACCATCGATGATCAACGACCAACATCGCTTTATTAAAGGAGTTCATAGTGCAGTTCCATCACAACGGCTACGTGTCCGAAGATCCGCGCGTTCATGAAGCCACCGGCTATGGCGCCGATCGCGCAGAAGAACTTCCCGATGAAATGGATGTACTCATCGTGGGCTCCGGTCCCGCGGGAATGATTGCTGCAGCCCAATTGGCAATGTTCCCGAATGTCAATACCCGCATCATTGAGCGCCGCCCTCACCGACTTGAGCTTGGCCAGGCCGATGGCATCCAGTCGCGTTCGGTAGAAACCTTCCAGGCCTTTGGATTCGCCAAGGAAATCACGGAAGAAGCCTACGAGATTACGGAGATGTCCTTCTGGAACCCTGATCCTGAGGATCGCTCGAAGATTGTTCGCGGTGCTCGCCCCATCGATGATGAACATGGCATCTCCGAGTTTCCACACCTCATCGTGAACCAAGCGCGCGTCCTGGATTACTTTGCCCGCTATGCCCACCGCGCACCGGGGCGCATTACACCAGATTATGGCTGGACCTTCACTTCGCTAGAGGTAGGGGAGGGCGAGTACCCAGTCACCGTCCACCTTGAGGACGCAGACGGCAATCCACGCGACGTACGCGCAAAATACGTCGTGGGTTGCGATGGCGCACGTTCCCGCGTGCGTAAGTCCATTGGTCGCTCTTTGAAGGGTGACCAGGCTAATCACGCTTGGGGCGTTATGGACGTCGTGGTTGATACGGACTTTCCGGACTGGCGTACAAAGTGCGCAATTCACTCGAAGGCTGGCTCCATCCTGCACATCCCTCGCGAGGGCGGCTACCTCTGCCGTGTCTATGTTGACCTCGGAGTGGTTCCTGAGGATGACAACCACAAGGTTCGCGATACCCCGATTGAAAAGATCATTGAGAAGGCCAACGAGATCTACTCGCCGTATTTCGTTGACGTCAAGATGGTGGCGTGGCACTCCGTCTACGAAGTGGGACATCGCTTGGTTGATGCCTTCGATGACAACAACGATGACCCGCGTGTCTTCCTCACGGGAGATGCATGCCATACCCACTCTGCCAAGGCCGGTCAGGGCATGAACGTCTCGATGCAGGATGGCTTCAATATTGGCTGGAAGCTCGGTCATGTCCTCGATGGCCGCGCGCCCAAGGAACTCCTGTCCACCTATCACGGTGAGCGCCAGCCAGCAGCCCAGAACCTCATCAACTTTGACCGCGAGTGGTCCACCCTAATGGCTACCCCGACCGAAGAGCTCGATGACCCTCAGGCGGTAGAAAAGTACTACGTCGCTGCAGAAGAGTTCGCTGCTGGCATGATGACGCAGTATGACGAGAACCTGATTGTGGGCGATACCAAGCACCAAGATCTTGCGGTAGGTTTCCCGGTCGGAAGGCGTTTTAAGTCCCTCGAGGTTCTGCGCCGCTGCGACGCCTTTGTGCAACATCTGGGCCACCAACACACTGCTGACGGCCGCTACCGCATCTACGCCTTCGCTGATTCTCCTAAGGCAGGGGAGAGCTCTGCGCTTAGCGCATGGGCGGAGAAGATTCCGGCCATTCTCTCTAAGTTCAATCCGGAGGGAGCCGATGAGAACACCTACTTCGATGTCAAGGTGATTTATCAGCAGACAAATCATCATGACTACGAGATCCTCGATGCGCCAGCCCTCTTCCGCCCGCGTAATGGCAAGTTCAACGTGCCCAACTGGGAGAACGTCTTCAACGCACTTCCAGACAAGGACATCTTCACCATGCGCGGCATCTCCCGCGACGGCGCCGTAGTTATTGTCCGCCCGGACCAGTACGTTGGCGCGGTACTGCCGCTTGATGACACCAATGCGGTAGAGGAGTATTTCGCCTCCGCACTCATCAGGCGAAGCTAAACCTCGTTTCACGTGAAACGACTGTGGGCCCGGCTAATTGCCGGGCCCACATTCACGTTCGTAATGGCGCGAAACCCCATGTCGTGGCACCTCATGTGTAAGCGTCATATCCCGCATTTTAGCAGGTTAAGAGACCGCTCGAAGATTCACCGGGGTTTGCTCGAAGATTTACCAGCTCCTGCTCGAAGATTTTGCCAGCCTGTGTTTCACGTGAAACTCCAGCCCTACTGCAGCAGCGTCCTGTCGGAGGTCGCGCCTTTAATCTTCGCAAACTCGGCCATGAGGTCTTCGACCGTTAGCTTGGCCTTCTGCTCCGCGTCGGCCGAGTAAATGATCTGACCTTCGTGCATCATGATGAGGCGGTTGCCCACCTGTAGCGCCTGTGCCATATTGTGCGTCACCATGAGCGTGGTCAGTTTTCCTTGCTCCACAATGCGCTTGGTCAAATCAGTAACCAGCTCCGCACGTTGGGGATCAAGGGCGGCCGTGTGTTCGTCGAGAAGCATCACGTCGGGGTGTGTAAACCCTGCCATGAGCAGTGACAGCGCTTGGCGCTGACCGCCAGACAGGAGGCCAACCTTGGTCCCCAGGCGCTTCTCCAAACCCAACTCGAGGGTCTCCAACTGCTCAACAAAGACCTTTCGGCGCGACGCGTTAAGACCCAAACCTAGGCCGCGCTTCTTGCCGCGCAGGTAGGCAAGCGAGAGGTTTTCCTCAATGGTGAGGTTCGGCGCGGTACCGGCCATGGGGTCCTGGAACACGCGGCCAACCTTCTGTGCACGTTTGTGCTCCGGCTGCGTCGTGACATTCTTGCCGTGAATGGTAATCCTGCCGGAGTCCGGAATAAGGCGGCCGGAAATGGAATTCAGCAGCGTGGACTTGCCCGCACCGTTGGAGCCGATGACGGTGACGAAATCACCGGGGGCGAGTTCCAGGGAGACGTCGCGAAGCGCTCGGCGTTCATTAGCTGTCCCCGGGAAGAAGGTCTTCGAAATGTTCTCTACATTAAGCATGAGCCTTGGCCTTCCTTCCGCCACGCACGCGCGTCAGGCGCGGAACCAACAGAGCAACGATGACCAGAAGGGCAGTGATGAGCTTCATGTCATTCGGGTTGAGGCCTACCTGCAGGGCCGCAAAGATGATGAGGCGGTAAATCACGGAGCCGAGTGCCACAGCAACGACTGCCAGCCAGAGACGGGACTGGGGGAGTACCGCCTGACCCAAAATGACGGAGGCAAGGCCCACCAGGATAAGGCCGATGCCCATCGAGATATCCGCGAAGCCCTGGTACTGAGCAATAAGTGCACCACACAGGCCCACCAGACCGTTCGACAGGGCTAGGGTGAGCACCTTGGTGAAGTCCGTGGACACACCAAAGGAGGTAATCATCTGCTGATTATCGCCCGTGGCACGAAGCGACATGCCCAAATCTGTGGAGAGGAACCACACGGTGAGCAAGCACAGCGCCACCGCGCCCACAGCCAGCAGACCAACACCAGCCCACGTGCCCATCACGGCATCGAGTGGGGTGAACACTGAATCCTGGGTAAGCAGTGGCACGTTGGCGCTGCCCATAATGCGCAGATTAATCGACCACAGACCAATCATGGTGAGAATTCCCGCCAAGAGGCCATCGATGCGGCCCTTGGTGTGCAGCAAGCCCGTAATGCATCCGGCAACGAAACCGGTGCAGAAACCTGCAAGCGACGCTAAGAAGGGGTTGACCCCATTGGTAATCAGAACACCTGCCGTGGCGGCACCCGACGTAAAAGAGCCGTCAACAGTCAGGTCGGGGAAGTCAAGGACGCGGAACGTCAGGTAGACGCCCACCGCCATGACTGCATAAATCAGGCCTAGCTCAAGCGCACCGATCACAGCTTCTCAGCCTTTTCCAGAATCTCCTTCGGCACCTCGATACCCTGTGCCTTCACTGCTTCCTCATTGATGACGTAGGTGTACTCGGAGGCAGTTTCGACTGAGGTCTCAGCCGGGTCGGCACCGTCCTGGAGGATGCGCAAAGCCATCTCGCCGGTCTGGCGGCCCAGCTCCTTGTAGTCGATGCCGATGGTGGCAGCGGCACCGCCTTCAACGGCGCCAGAGTCTGCAGCAATGACCGGGATGGTCTTGTCGTTGGCCACCTTGATGAGAGAAGAAATACCGGACACCACCATGTTGTCCGTCGGGATGTAGATAGCATCCACGTCACCCAGCGCCTCCACTGCCTGCGGAATCTCGGTCACGGAAGTAACAGTCTGAGACTGCACCTCCATCCCCTTTGATTGTGCGGCTTCTGTCAGTTGATCGACCTGGACCTTGGAGTTCACCTCTGCGGAGGAGTAGACCACGCCGATAGTCTTCGCGTCAGGGACGAGCTGGCTGATGAGCTCAACTTGCTCCTCAATCGGCGCCTCATCGGACGTTCCCGTGACGTTCTTTCCGGGCTTGTCCACCGACTCCACAAGTTCTGCCTCCACAGGGTCTGTAACGGCGGTGAAGAGCAACGGCTTGTCCTTAATGGACTTACTCATCGCTTGGCCCGCTGGGGTAGCGATGGCCAGATAGAGATCGTGTTGCGCACTAGCCATCTGCTGCGAGATAGACACAGCGGTGGCTTGCTCACCATTGGCATTCTGGATGTCGAATTCCACGTCCACGCCAGCGTCCTCGAAGGCCGCCTGGAAACCTTCTGCCGCAGCATCCAGGGAGGGGTGCTGGACCAGCTGGTTGATACCGATGGAGTAGGAGTCCCCACCTCCCGAATCGCCGCCGGTGCTTTCCGACGATGACGAGCAGCCCACCAAGGCAGCAGCGCTCAGGGCGATAGCTGAGAGAGCAGCGGCAGTTTTAGAGAACATATCGGTCCTTTTCTACTTAAGAGTGACAGTAGTGACCGTTATTTAATCCTTTTTCTACCTTTCCAACCAGCGGTTTTATGAACATTTTTCTCAGGCGGGGGTATTCTTTGACTCCCAAAAGCTATAGCACTACAGTTTTAGAGTCCTACATCACAGGCGCTAGCTGCGTGTTTCCTACATCACTGTCCATCCGCGTGGCGCCCATTCCTGTGAGAGCACGGGGGTACCCCGATTTCCGTTTACCTGTACGGCGGAAGGTATTGGTGTTAGAGTCAGTGCTGTGAAGAACACATCTAACCTTTGGTGGTGGCGCGCGTAACCCGCGGGCCTCGTTGTTCTCCCATCTTTTAAGGCCCGCAGCTGCGGGCTTTTCGGCGTTTTTCTCTCCATACAGCTCGCGGCAGCACACACAACGCTAACGAAAGACACACATTATGCCGTTGAAAAACAAGCCGCCTATCGCACAGCGCACGCTGGCCTATACCCCTGACGCCGCTGCACTCTTTTATGCCCTCGCCACGCCACAGGATTCCCTGCTCTTAGAATCCGCGGACATTGAAACCAAGAAGAACCTCACCTGCATCGCCATCACCAAGGCAGCACTGAAGGTAGTGTGCCGCGGCCAAGAGGTCACCGCCACGGCGCTGACACCCTCCGGACGCATTCTTATCGACGACCTCCGCGAGGACTTCCACTCGCGCATCACCAAGGACGCCGACGACAGCATTACCCTCGACTTCGAGCTCTCCACCGAACACGATGAGCGCGCTCGTTTGCGTGCCACCTCCACCGCAGACGTGCTGCGTACGCTGCAATTTAGCCGCATCTACTCAGGGGAGATGCTGCCTTTCCTGGGCGGCGGTTTCGCCTTCGACTACGTCGAGACCTTCGAGGAACTCCCACCGGTCCCGGATGGCCCGAATGAGTATCCGGATTATGAGTTTCTCGTCGCCGAGCACGTCCTTACCGTGGACCACCTGACGCAGACGGCGAAGATTGAGGGGTGGGGCGTCGATAAGCACGTGCTCGAGGAAGAACTCGACCGCGCCGCACGTACCGCACCCCTCACCCCAGCATCACCCGCACCGCTGGGCACCGTTACCGCGCGCGCCAACATCGATGACGCTGCTTTCCGACGCCACGTGGAGCACCTCCAAGGCAACGTCCATGCTGGCGACATTTACCAAGTCGTGCCCTCGCGCACGTTCAGTATTGCGTGTCCCGATGCTTTCGCTGCCTACCGCACGCTCCGTGAGACGAACCCTTCGCCGTACATGTTCTACCTGCGCGGCGCAGAACACGAGCTTTTCGGCGCATCGCCCGAATCCAACCTCAAGTACACGGCCTCTGACCGGCAGGTGCAGCTCTATCCCGTCGCCGGCACCCGGCCACGCGGAGCCACGCATGAGCTAGACATCCGCAACGAGCTCGAGATGCGCACAGATGCCAAGGAGGTCTCCGAGCACATCATGCTCGTGGACCTCGCGCGCAACGACCTCGCCCGCGTCGCAGTTCCCGGCACCCGGCACGTCGCTGACCTGCTACAAGTCGACCGCTACTCGCGCGTCATGCACCTGGTCTCCCGCGTCGCCGCCACTCTGCACGAGGATTTTGACGCTCTCGATGCCTACCGCGCCTGCATGAACATGGGAACTCTTACCGGCGCACCGAAGCTGCGCGCGATGGAACTCATCCGCGAGACTGAAGGTACTCGCCGCGGCTCCTTCGGCGGTGCCATCGGCTACCTGCGCGGTGATGGCTCGATGGATAACTGCATCGTCATCCGCTCCGCCTACGTCAAAGATGGCACGGCCGTCGTCCAGGCAGGCGCGGGCGTCGTCCGCGATTCCATCCCCCAGTCAGAAGCCGATGAAACGGTCCACAAAGCCTACGCGGTACTCAGCGCCATCGCCCAGGCACACAACGCATCCCTGGAGGTCATCCGATGAACCCGCACGTCGTCCTCATCGACAACCACGATTCTTTCGTCTACAACCTCGTCGATGCACTCGCTGGCTATAACACCACCGTCTTCCGCAACTCGGTTCCAGTGGAGGAGGTTCTCGCCGCCCAACCCGACATCATCATCCTTTCGCCGGGCCCCGGCCATCCCCGTGATGCCGGAACAATGATGCAGCTTATCGAGTCCTCCCTCGGCCGCATCCCCATCCTCGGCATCTGCCTTGGTTTCCAAGCCTTGCTCGATCACTTCGGCGGTACCGTCGAGCCGTGCGGCCCCGTCCACGGCTCTTCCATACCCATGACCTTGACCGATGCTGGTGCGCGCCATTCGGTCTTTCAGGGCCTGACCATCGATAACGAGCCGGATAACCCCAACTACGTCGGCCGCCTCGTCCCCGTGGCGCGCTATCACTCCTTGGGCTGCGCGAACATCCCCGCCCGCATGCGCAGCCTGGCCGAGACCGACACCGACATCGGTCCGATCACCATGGCGGCTGAGACTCTCGACGGCCGCGCCATCGGCCTTCAGTTTCACCCCGAGTCCCTACTCACCCCAACCGGCCCGCTGATGATTGAACGCTGTATCAAACAACTTTCTTTCCGCCCCACAATGAAGGAGGTCAACAAATGACTGATAATACTTCCCTGACTACTCTGAAAGCCTTTCTTGATATCACCGAGCCCACCCTCGATCAGGCCATTGAGGTATTCACCCCGCTGACGGTGGGGGAGTATGACGATATCCATATCGCTGCTCTGCTCACCTACATCCGTACCCGCGGCGAAACCTTTGCCGACGTCGCTGGCGCTGCCCGTGCTTTCCTCCATGCTGGGCGTCCCTTCCCAGTTACGGGAGAAGGTCTCATGGACACTGCGGGCACTGGCGGCGATGGCGCCAACACCATCAACATCACCACCGGCGCCTCCCTCGTAGCTTCCGCCGGGGGAGTGAAGATGGTCAAGCACGGTAACCGCTCCGTCTCCTCTAAGTCCGGCTCCGCCGATGTCCTCGAAGCACTGGGCATTCCCCTCGACCTCGACCCAGACCGCGCCGTCCGCCAGCTTGAGGCTTCCAACTTTACGTTCCTCTTCGCCCCTGCCTACAATCCGGCCGTTGCCCACGTGCAACCAGTGCGCAAGGGCTTGGGTATTTCCACCATCTTCAATACCCTCGGACCACTGCTGAGCCCCGGCCGGCCTGAATTCCAGATCATGGGCATTGCCAACCCCGCCCAAGGTCAGCTCATCGCGGAAGTGTTTAAGGAGCTCGGCCGCAGCCGCGCACTTGTAGTCCACGGTGCTGGCACCGATGAGATCGCCGTACACGGGACTACCCAGGTGTGGGAGCTTAAAGACGGCACGATCAGCCACTACGAACTCACGCCCGAGGACCTCGGTATATCCCGCCACGAACTTTCTGATCTCGCGGGCGGCAACGGAGAGGAGAATGCCCAGGCCCTTCGCGATATTTTCGCCGGCACCGGAAAACCTGCCCATCACGACGCCATCGCTGCTGCCGCAGGTGCCATGTTCTACCTCAATGGCACCACTGACTCGATTGCCGAAGGCGTCTCCCACGCCTCCCAGCTCATTAAAGACGGCACCGTCGCCGCATGGCTCACGAAGCACGAGGAGGCGAATTATGGCTCTGCCGACCGTGCTTGAGGGGATCGTCGCCAAGCGCCGCACCCATCTCCCCGCCATCCGTGAGCGCCTTGCCCACGTGGACCTCGACGCCCTCCCGCGTTCCGAGCGCTCCTTCTATGATGCTCTCAACGGCACCAACCGTTTCATCATGGAATGCAAGTCCGCTTCGCCCTCGCTGGGCCTTATCCGCGAGCACTACGAGCCGGGCGCCATTGCGCGGGTCTATTCACGCTATGCTTCCGCAATCTCCGTGCTCTGTGAGCCCGAGCGTTTTGGCGGCGACTACGACCACCTGCAGACCGTGGCGCTCTCAACCCACCTGCCGGTTCTGTGCAAGGACTTCATCATCGATCCCATCCAGGTCTATGCGGCGCGCTACTTCGGCGCGGATGCCATCCTGCTCATGATGTCCATCGTCGATGACGAGACCTACGGTGAGCTTAAGCAGCTTGCCGACGCCCTCGGGCTCGACGTCCTCACCGAGGCCATCACCGAGGAGGAAGTAGCCCGCGCGGTAGCCTTCGGCGTGGACGTCATCGGCATCAACAATCGCGACCTGCACGATCTCACGATTGACGTGGGCCGCACCGCGCAGCTGGCGCCCCTGGTTCCGGAAGGCAAGGTCGTTGTTTCCGAGTCTGGCATTCGCAACAACCACACTGTCCGCCAGCACGGAGCTCACGCCAATGCTTTCCTAGTCGGTTCGCAGCTCACGGGAACACCCGACATCGACCGTGCTGCTCGCGAACTCGTCTTTGGCAGCAACAAAGTTTGTGGTCTCACCTCATGGTCCGCAGCGCAAGCCGTACGGGCTGCCGGCGCAGTGTACGGCGGACTCATCTTCGAGGAGGCATCTCCACGCAATGTTTCACGTGAAACCGCCCTCGACATCATCGCTCACGAACCCGACCTCACCTACGTCGCAGTCTCTCGCCGCACCACCGGCTGGGAAGAGCTCGCCTTCGACGGCATCGACTGCTTCCAAATTCACGCGCCGTACCAAGGAAGCACGGATGCAGAACTGGAACTCATCAACGCCGTCCGAGCAGTGGCGGGGGAGAGGCAGGTCTGGCGCGCCATCGACATGACGGCCCCGCATGGACCCAGTCTCGCTGCCGCGCTTGCCGACGCCACCGATCTCCTTATCCTCGATTCCGGCCCCGGCGGCACTGGCACCTCTTTTGACTGGACGACCATCCCTGACTCCATCAAGGAGAAATCGCTTCTCGCTGGCGGACTCAACCCGTCCAATCTCGCAGAGGCACTCCGCGTCGGCACCGTCGGCCTCGACCTCAATTCGGGGCTCGAGATCAATGGCCGCAAGGATGCCGGCCTCATTGCCCAGACCTTCAACCTTATTCGTCACTTTACGTATTAATCCCCATCCCAAAGGACCACCATGACTACTCCACAAGAAACCCGGGAGACACTTCTTCCCGCATACTTTGGTGAATTCGGCGGACAGTTCGTCCCCGAGTCCCTCATCCCAGCACTCGACCAACTTGAGCAAGCATTCGTTGATGCACAGAATGACCCCTCCTTCCGTGAGGAACTTTCTGGCTACCTCCGTGACTACCTCGGCCGCCCCACCCCTCTTACTGAGGCCACCAAACTTGGCGGCAAGGCTCGCATCTTCCTCAAGCGCGAAGACCTGGTTCACGGCGGCGCCCACAAGACCAACCAAGTCATCGGCCAAGCCCTCCTGGCAAAGCGCATGGGCAAGACCCGCATCATTGCCGAAACCGGCGCTGGCCAACACGGAACCGCCACAGCCCTCGCCTGTGCGCTCCTCGATCTGGAGTGCGTGGTGTACATGGGCGCCAAGGACGTCGCCAGGCAGCAGCCCAATGTCTACCGCATGGAGCTGATGGGCGCTAAGGTCATCCCCGTCGACTCCGGCTCGGGCACTCTCAAGGATGCCGTCAACGAGGCACTCCGTGATTGGACTGCCACCTTCCACGAATCTCACTACCTCCTCGGCACCGCCGCGGGACCACATCCATTCCCGACCATCGTTCGCGAGTTCCACAAAGTGATCTCCGAAGAAGCCAAAGCCCAGATGATTGAGCGCACCGGCGGGCTTCCCGACGTCGTCGTGGCCTGCGTCGGCGGCGGCTCCAATGCCATCGGCATGTTCGCGGATTTCATCGATGAGGAATCCGTTGAGCTCGTAGGCGCGGAACCTGGGGGAGAGGGCCTTGATTCCGGCCGCCACGGCGCCACGATTAACAATGGCACCATCGGCATTCTCCACGGCGCTCGCTCCTACCTCATGCGGAACTCGGAAGGCCAAGTGGAAGAATCCTATTCCATCTCCGCCGGCCTCGACTACCCGGGCGTCGGCCCCCAGCACGCACACCTTTCCCAGACGGGCCGCGCGACCTACGTCGGCATCACCGACGCCGAAGCCCTCGAAGCCTTCCAGCTCCTCAGCCGCCGCGAAGGAATCATCCCTGCCCTCGAGTCCTCCCATGCCCTGGCCTACGCCCTCAAGCGCAAGGAAGAAGACATCACCATCCTCGTTTCCCTGTCTGGCCGTGGCGACAAAGACATCGACCACGTCCGACGCACCCTCGACGAACACCCTGAACTCAAGCTCCCGGAGGATCACTAA
Source organism: Corynebacterium sp. MSK218 (assembly GCF_030232655.1). NCBI lineage: Bacteria > Bacillati > Actinomycetota > Actinomycetes > Mycobacteriales > Corynebacteriaceae > Corynebacterium > Corynebacterium sp. MSK218. The sequence continues at coordinate 2,194 of NZ_JASPGN010000021.1, read as the reverse complement.
TGAGCCGCTACGAGAAACTCTTTTCCACACTAGCCTCGCGCAATGAAGGCGCATTCGTCTCCTTCATTATGCTCAGCGACCCTGACCCGGACACCGCCCTGGCCATCGTCAGGGCAGCCGTCGCTGGTGGGGCCGACGCTCTAGAACTCGGAGTGCCATTCTCCGACCCAGTAGCCGACGGCCCCACAATCCAGGCCTCACACATTCGCGCCCTCTCCGCCGGCGCCACTGTCGATTCAGCCCTCGACCAGATCCGCCAGATTCGCGCTGAGTTTCCGGATCTTCCCATCGGCATGCTCATCTACGGCAACGTTCCCTTCACCCGTGGCCTCGACACCTTCTACTCTGAGTTCCACGAGGCAGGTGCTGACAGCATTTTGATTCCCGACATCCCAGTGCGCGAAGGCGCCCCCTTCGTCACTGCCGCCGAGAAGGCCGGGATTGACCCGATCTTTATCGCACCGGCACAAGCATCCGAGAAGACCCTCGCTGGTGTAGCCAAGTATTCCAAGGGCTATATCTACGCCATCTCCCGCGATGGCGTCACCGGCACCGAAAAGGAATCTGAGACCCAGGGTCTTGACGAGGTGGTCGCAAACGTCACGCGCTTTGGCGGCGCGCCCATTCTCTTGGGCTTCGGCATTTCCACGCCGCAACACGTCGCCGACGCGATCGCCGCCGGGGCCGCCGGCGCAATCACGGGTTCCGCTCTGACCAAGATCGTCAACGCGCACCTCGACGACAACAATAAACCAACGCCAGGACTTGCCGACGCCGTCACCGCTTTCGTTTCCGACATGAAGGCTGCCACCAAACGCGACGACTAGTTAAACATTACCCCGAAGGCCTCCTCTCTATCCTCTTGGAGCAGGGGGCCGTTTCACGTGAAACACCGCGCAACTGATACATGGTCTTCTGCATCTGCCACAAGCTCGACCAACCCTTTCTCCGATCGTCGTCACTGACGCCGGTTCTCAGTTAAACAACATCGATGAATCAGCGTGCGGCCTTCGTCGTCCGCGACGACGATCCGTAACTCCCTCTCCCCATACGTCGCCGCCACCTTTTCGTCGTCTATGGCAACGATGAAGCTTTGTACCGGTGCCGCGAATCGTTCCACCGGCGTCGTCGTTTCTAACGACGAGCAAGCCAGCCGCATCGCCGGCCCAACCTTCTAGAACGGAATATCGCCGCCGTCAGTGTTGTCTCGGTCTGCCGGGTCAGTCATATCAAAGACTTCCACAATCTCACCGTTGTCCAACTCCACCTTTAATGCTTTGGCATCTTCATGCATCTTTGCCCGGTGTGCCATAACATCCTCGGCAACAGTGCGAGCCCACCTGCGCATCGACGGTGCCAGCGGGCCAGTGGCTTGCGTTGTCACCCAACTGCCATCAGCCAATAGCCACACCACATCCCCGGTAACCGGGTCCAAAATGTAGAAGGCTCTGCCTTCGGTCTTCATATTGTGATGACGCTGGCACAAACACACCAGATTATCCGGATGCGTTGGCCCACCCTCGGCATAATTAATCCGATGATCCAACTGACACATCCACGCCGGCACATCACAACCCCCAGCCCGACACGTCCCATCACGTCCCTCAACATACTTACGCACAAAATCCGACGGACGATAAGAATCAGAAGCTTTAGGCACCTGGCTTAAATCCCGCTCAACCACCTTGGCTGCTGGAATATCCTCACCACGCCACCCATGGCCCTGAACAAAGACCGGTACCCCCTCCACATCAGACGCCTTATAAGTATGCACCACCACTTTCGCTGCTTCAGGCTCCAGGCTGCCCGACAGCAACAGCACCATGGCATCCGCCATGGAGACCTCATGCTTTGTAGCGGTTTCTTTAATGATCTCGTGGATGACCACACCGACAGTGGAATCAACTTCTAACTCAAGATAGGCCCGCTGGCCTTTAGTGAGGATGGAATACCGGTTCTTCTTACGCGTATCACGAAACGCTACTGAATCATCCAGTACTTTGGCGATATCGCGCACCCGGCGCCGAATTTGGCTCGCTGTCGGAAACACTTGGTTAGGCCGCTTCGGCACAAACCACTGGGAAAGCTTCTCATCAATTTCTGCCACCACCTTCCTGGTGGGGCTGCCTAGCTTGGACATCACCTCATCAATCGCTACCAGCGACGCCATATCCAACAAGGCTTTAGAATCTTG
>NZ_JASPGN010000020.1:0-28987 GCF_030232655.1 Corynebacterium sp. MSK218 | reverse complement strand
CGCCGACTACCTGGCTTTGCTACAGATGCCTTCGGCGAAGGATTAACCCAAGTGCTGGCGCATCATGCAGGTATCGGTCCAGGCACATTCATCTTGTACGACGTGACCACCTTGTACTTTGAAACCGATACTCCTGATGAGCTTCGCAAACCCGGATTTTCCAAAGAGCGCCGCCTCGAGCCACAAATCCTTGTCGGGCTGCTTACTGATGCCACCGGGTTTCCACTGCATGTGGGCGCGTTTGCTGGAAACTCGGCAGAAACCCACACGATGCTACCGATGATCACACGGTTCCAAGATGCCTACCAACTCGATGAAGTCACCGTCGTTGCTGATGCAGGCATGTTCTCCGCAGCGAACAAACAAGCACTCATCGATGCAGGGCTGCACTACATTTTGTCGGTGAAAACCCCCACCGTGCCTGAGGTGATCGAAACCTGGCGGCGGGACAACCCCGGTGACGACTACACCCACGGCCAGATCTGGACGCAAGCCTCGGCAAGCGATGGGCGCAAACACACAACCCCGAATACGGTGACGCATTACCAGTACTCCCATGATCGGGCTAGGCGCAGCCTGCGCGGAATCAAAGAGCAAGTCGCAAAAGCCAAACGCGCTGTTGACGGCGATATCGCAATCAAGCGTAACCGCTATATCGATCTTTGCGCCCCGAACAAGAAGGTCAACTATGCTCTTGCTGCCAAGCACCGAGCCCTGGCCGGAATTAAAGGCTATGAAACCGACCTGACCGCTCTTGACGCTAGTGAGGTTATCGGGCATTACCGCAGGCTACTCAACATTGAGAAATCATTTCGGATGTCGAAATCAGACCTGAAAGCACGCCCAATCTACGCCAGGAAACAAGACTCGATCACAGCACATCTCAACATCGTCATCGCAGCCCTAGCCGTGGCCCACCTGATGGAGACCCGCAGTGGTCAATCCATCAAACGCCTCGTGAGAACACTCAAGAAATACCGCAGCTTCCAACTCGTCGTTGGCGGCGAAACCATCCACGCCGCAGTACCACTACCCCCGGAAATCCAAACCCTCGTCAACACCATCACCACCCCAACCCTTCGGCACTAATTTGAGCCAAGTCAGGAAAATGAGGAATGGCAGCTGCCAGGACCTATCTTGAAGGCGGCCAATGGCTATGCCTACATCACGGACGCCGCTAAGCAGGAGCTTGTCATCGTCGATCTGCTAGGAGACCAGGAACCGCAGCGCATTCCGCTGGAGATGAAACCGGTAGAAATGGCGGTTCTGTAGCGCCTCCCCTCCAATTCGCCTTTAGCCGGATGCTTAGACCAGCGTGGCGCCGCTAGCTGGGCCGGTTGTCACTAGGCCGCGGGTGCCGCGGTTATCGGCGCAGACTTGAGCTACGACTTCACAGGCGGTCTCCTCATCCTCACAAAGGAACGCACAGGTAGGGCCAGAGCCAGAGACAATCCCCTTGAGAGCACCGGCGGCTTCGCCGGTCTCAAGGATTTTGCGCAGGTCTGGCCGCAGGGACAGCGCGGCCGGTTGGAGATCATTGTGCATGACTGCGGCAAGTTCACGTGGGTTGCCGCTTATGAGGGCTTGGCCAACCGCTTCGGTATCGAGGTGCGGGGAGCTTCCGCGGCCAGCTGCACGAAGCTCATCGAGCTTGTGGAAGACCGTCGGGGTAGACAGCCCCTCAGCGTTAGTGATGATGGCCCAGATATAGCGTCCGCGCGACAACATCGAGGTGAGCAGTTCGCCGCGCCCCCGGCCCAAGGCGGTACCACCCAAAAGTGTGAAGGGCACATCGGAACCCAGTTCCGCTGCGAGTTCAAAGAGCTTCTCCTCAGCCACAGGTTCACGGGAGAATTCGGTGCTTAATGCATGGTTGGCAAGGAGCAAGGCTGCGGCAGCATCGGCCGAACCGCCAGCCATGCCACCCGCCGCAGGGATGTTTTTCTCCATCGTCAGGATGCCCGTCGCTGGGAGCATGAGGCGTTGTGCGACCAGCTCCACAGCCCGCCAAGCCAAGTTATCCGTCGTGGCGGGCACGCCTTGTGCGTGGCGGCCGGTGACCTCCACCGTGGTGTCTTCCGACCAGCGAAAGCTGACGACGTCATGAACCTCGAGCGCTTGGAAAACCGTAGCGAGTTCATGGAATCCATCCTCGCGGGCATCGCCGACGCCAAGGTGCAGGTTGACTTTGGCGTGTGCGCGGGCCTGCCACAGCTGTGCGGACGGCGCGAGTGGCTGACTCATGATTGGCCCGCCAATCGGACAAAGTCCTCCACACCGAGTTTCTCACCGCGCAGGCGCGGATCGATGCCGGCTGCGTGTAGTGCTTCTTCGGCAGCTGCGGCGGAGCCATAGTGGCCAGCGAGTGCCGCACGCAGAGTTTTGCGGCGTTGGGCAAAGGCAGCATCGACAAGCGCGAAAAGCTGCGGACGCAGTGCTTCATCATAGGGACGCGTGCAGTCAATGCGCACGAGACCGGACTCGATCTTAGGAGCGGGCCAGAAGACATTTTTGCCAATTGTTCCGGCCTGGCGCACGGGACCATAGAAAGCAGCTTTGACACTCGGCACGCCATAGACCTTGCTTCCCGGCGCGGCCGCGAGGCGCTCGGCCACTTCCAGCTGAACCATGACGAGGACACGGCGGATTGAGGGGTACAGCTCCAACAGGTGTAGCAACACTGGAACGGCCACGTTATAGGGAAGGTTCGCCACGAGCGCTGTAGGCTCGCCCAACTCGCCCTTTTCCACGGTAAGGGCGTCTTTTTCCACCAAGGTCAGGCGGTGTGCCTGCTCCGGAGCACGCTGGGCCACGGTCTCCGGGAGCTTGGCCGCTAAGCGCGGGTCAATCTCTACTGCGGTGACGTGTTCTACTTCCCCCAGCAGACCCAAAGTCAGTGAGCCGAGGCCGGGGCCAACCTCCACTACGCGGTCCTCAGCGGAGAGGTCCGCGGCGGCAACGATACGCCGAATGGTGTTGGGGTCATGGAGAAAGTTCTGGCCCAGCTTCTTCGTCGGGGTGACGTCGAGCTCAGCAGCGAGCTCGCGGATCTCCACCGGGCCCAGCAGGTGGGGTTGTGTCATGTCTTCCAGACTAATACGCGGCGCGCCGCAGTTTTAGCGCAGGCCAAGCTTTGCGGTGCAGGCAGGCCATGCGCCCCAGCCCTGAGCTGCCTGGACCTTCTGAGCCACTGCAATCTGCTGCTCACGGGTTGCCTGCCATGCCTGCGGTGCGTACTCGTTACCGCCGAAGGCGGCCCAGGTGGACGGGGTGAACTGCAGACCGCCGGAGAAACCGTTACCGGTGTTGATAGACCAGTTACCGGTAGCCTCACACTGCGCAATAGCATCCCAGACGGAACCTTCAGCTACGGCAGGGGCAGTGGACTTCGGCTTGGTGCCGCGGGCAATACGTGCGGCTACGGGTTCAGTGTGGACGTCTTCCTTGATGACGTCGTTGGATTCTTCTTTACCGTTAACCTTGACGATCTTGCGGGTCACGGTGCGCGAGCCTGGAGTTCCCTCCTCACGGACCTCTTCAGAGCCTTCCTCAAGCTCCGGATCATCAAAGTAGTCAGCCGGAGCATCGAAGTCTTCGGTCTTCTCTTCCTCGGAGACTTCAACGCGATCCACGGTGATGCTCATGCCGGCGGTGACCGGGGTATCCAGAGCGGGGCTGACACGGTCATCCTTATCCACGGTGATACCGCGAGCTTCGAGGGCATCTTCCACGGTCTTGGCAGCGATGCTGGCGTAGGAGACCGAGCCGCCGTCAGAGACCTTCACGATCTTCGGGGAGACTACCTCGATATTCATACCTTCGGTCACCACCTCATCGTCCTCAACGGTCTTCGACCCGGAGGTTACCGCAGCGCCAGGCACGATGCCGTCGAGGCCACCCAGCAGATCGGAAATGGTGAGGTCAGTGGAGGACAGTTGCGTTTCCACGCCGTCGATGGTCACAGCAACCGGCTTGGCGGTGCGGACCGTGATGGAGTCACCATCAGCTAGTTCCTCGGACAAGGCCGGGTAGACAAGGTCATCGCCCGCCACGTCAACGCCCGCGGCCTCCAAGGCGCTGTTGACATCACTCGCAAAGGTGGCCAGAGTAGTCGTCTCACCGTTGACGTCAAGGGTGACATCCTTCTGAGCGCCAACGGCAACGACACCGCCGACAGCCAGGGTGCCCAAGACGCCGCCGGTGGCCATACGCAGCGGCAGGGAGCGGGAGTTGTTAATACGCTTGATCTGCTTCTTCGGGGACATAAACCTCTACTCGTCTCTGCAGTATTTCGTGCCAGGCATCTGCCCAGCAGTTGATTCTGCGCGACAGAATGCGCGCCCCGGCAACATCAAGGCCGGGCTAACTTTGGATAACGATACGGTAACAGCACGTAACGATCTAGAAGTCCTCACACGCCGCAACCACTAGCAGCACACTCGTCACACCAAACACGCCCGCCACCCTTGAGCAGCCGGTTTTCAAATAGTGAAGATCGTCACACTGTGGGCGGGTAGCTACACTCCAAACACGCTCGCGAAGGTTTCCTTCACTTCAGCTGCCAGCTCTTCCACGTCTTGACCACGGGCCTCAGCAATACAGGCATAAGTGTGGCCAATAAGCGACGGTTCATTGCGCGCACCGCGGAAAGGCTCCGGAGTCATGTACGGAGCGTCGGTCTCAATGAGCAGCTGTCCGGCTGGGGCAAGCGCTGCGGCCTGGCGCATCTCTTCGTTACGCTTGAAGGTCACGTTGCCAGCAAAAGACAACACATAGCCGCGCTCAAGAGCTTCCTTGGCCACTTCCAGCGGTGAGGAGAAGCAGTGCAGCATCACCTTCGGCGCCTCCGCACACTCCCCTAGTACTCGCATAAGGTCCTCATCGGCCTCACGGTTGTGGATCATGAGCGTCTTTCCTACTTTCGCCGCCAACGCGGCGTGCCAGCGCAGGGCTTCCTCCTGGACCTCCAGGGGTGCCGTGGTCTCCGGCTCGTGGTGGATCCAGTACGTGTCCAGGCCGGTTTCACCGATGGCCACGCAGCGCGGGTCCGCTGCCATCTCACTCAGGCGTGCACGGGCGGCCTCATCTAGTTCCTGCGCCTTCGTCGGGTGAATCGCACAGGCGGCATACACGTTGTCGAACTCGTGGGCTGCGGCCAGCGCCTTCTCCGCCTCAGCCAATCCGTCACCCACGGTGACAATGCGCTCAACTCCAGCGGCATGAGCGCGGGCAACAAGGTCAGCGTCGGCGTCGCGGCAGGAGGCGAGGTGCGTGTGGGCGTCGATAAGCTGGCTCAAACCTTCAGCGGGCACGGGTGTGGGGCGTGGCTTCTTCTTAGACATGGCTGCGAGTGTAGTCTTGCGCGCATGATTATCCGTGAAGCGACGGACGCCGACGTCCCCGCGATGACCGCTACTCTGAATTGGGCTATTCAGGAAACCCTCTTCATTTTCCGTAGTGAGCCCGCCACGGTGGAAGAACGCACCGAGTATCTCCACCAGTTGCGCCGCGAGAACTGCCCGTGTTTCGTTGCTTACGCGGACGATGGCACCTACCTAGGCTGGGCGCTCTACCGCCCCTACCGCGATCCGAAGGTGTGGCTGGGGTGCTATGAGACCACGATTTATGTGGATCCCGCGGCCCACGGGAAAGGGGTGGGAACACGCCTGCTCGAGGCAGTGGTTCAGCATGCGCGTGAGGCTGAACAGGTTCATACGCTGCTGGCGCTTATCGTGGCGGACAACATCGCATCCATCAAGTTGCATGAGAAGTTCGGTTTTGCCACTGTAGGAACTCTAAAAGAAGTCAGCCGCAAAGCTGGGCAGTGGTTAGACCTTGCCCATTTGCAACTCATGGTTTAAGGATTACCCGTATGCACGTTCGTCCCGCAGTGCTTGACGACGCCCCCTCCATCGCCACCATCTACAACGCCGCTTCCGCCGCAACGCCGGCGGCCAACCTGGTGACCTGGCAGGAATCCGTCGAGGACCGTAAGCAGTGGCTGGCACAGATGGAGAAAGACGACTATCCCGTCTACGTCGCCGTGGACGACGACGAAATCGTCGGCTGGGCCGCGTACTTCCAGTTCGTTATTCCCGCCATCTATTACGGCACTGCGGAGGACTCCGTCTACATTGCCGAATCCGCACGCGGCAAAGGCGTGGGCAGTGAGCTCATGGCCACGCTCATGGATCACGCCCAAGACAACGACTACGTCCAGACCATGATCACCTACATCGTGGATACCAACGAGGCGTCCATTGCCCTGCACAAGAAGTTCGGCTTCGTGGAAACCGGCCGCATGCCCAACATTCACACCAAGGACGGCGTGCGCCTCGGCTTGGTTCACTTGCAACGCGACTTCGACCGTTCCTAGCGCGGTGCCGCCACACTTTTCATTACGCCGAGGCCGCTTCAAACGGCTCAATCACCTCTAACTCCGAGAGGATTTTGTCCTCCGCAACATCCAAGTCGTAATGCGCCTGGAGACCTAGCCAAAACTGCGGAGTCATGCCAAAAAATTTGGCCAGTCGAAGTGCCGTATCAGCGGTGATAGCCCGCTTTCCGTGGACAATTTCGTTAATCCGCCGTGGCGGAACTCCAATCGATACGGCGAGTTTGTGTTGAGTTATCCCCATTTCCTTCAGGAAATCCTCCACAAGAACCTCACCGGGATGAACTGGGGGGAGCTTGTTAGTGGTAGTCAACGATCTCAACCTCCTGTGGACCTGCAGCGGTCCACCGGAAGCAGATCCGCCATTGACTATTGACACGAATGCTGTACTGACCCCGCCGATCGCCCTTTAACGCTTCGAGCCTGTTCCCCGGAGGTATTCGGAGCTCATCCAACGTCTGGACATAGCCCAGTTGCCTGAGCTTACGGAGGGCAACCGAGTGAATACGCGGATCGATTGAGCGCACTCTCTCACGATTCCACAAACGCTCGGTGTCCTTGTCCGCAAATGACTGGATCACAAACTCACCCTACCCCCCATAACGTATCGCGTCAATAACGCGGTCCGTTAAATACTTCTTCGTTGTAGATAAAAGGGTACCTCCTTGACTCTAAACTCTCTAGGCAACGAGCTCGTCGTCGATATAGACCCGCGCCGTCGCGCGCAGCCCCGCCACCAGCATGCATAGTGACAGGACCATGAGGCCCATCAGCACGGCAGTCCAGTTGCCGGTGGCGCCACGCACGACGCCAACAAGCAACGGCACGAGCCCCGCGAGGATGTAGCCGCCGGGCTGAACGAAGCCGGACAAGCGCGCAGTGGTCAGCGCGCTGCGCGTCCGGGCGGTGAGTAGAGCCAGCGCCAAGGGGAAACACATGCCGCCGATTCCCATGAGGGATGCCCAGGCCAGCGGGGCAGCGTCGGCAGCCAGCAGCACACCGGCCCATCCTGCACACGTGCACAGGGCTAGCACCACGGGCACAGGTGCCAACCGGTCCAGCCGTGAAATGAGCCACGGCATGATTACACCGCCGGCAATGTTAAACACACCGATAATGGCTAAGGCCACGCTGGCCGTGTTCTCCCCCACGCCTGTGTCCACGAGCATGCGCGGCAACCAGCCCATCTGGACATAGGCCATGGTGGATTGCAGGCCAAAGAAGAAGAGCATGGCCACGGCAGTGGGCGAGGTGTACATGGGGCGCGGGGTGTCAGCGCCATCGACTGCGCCTTGTGCTACATCGCGACCAGCGCGCGGCAGCACCACGCCCCACGCGATGAGCTGAGCGACCGCCGGCAAACACCACACCCACAGTGCGCCTTGCCAAGTCTTCTGGGTCACCGCGGACAATGGTCCCAACGCGCTGGAGACACCCAACATCGTGGTGTACGTCGTCATGAGCGCTACCAGCGTGCGGCCAGAGCCGTGCTGTTTAATCCACGCGGGAAGCAGGACATTCGCCAACGCAATTCCCGCCACCACGCACAAGGTCAGCGCGACGAACAGCGGGAAGCTGTCTACCCACGGGCGCAACGCCAACCCCACAACGAGCGAGAGCGTTCCGGCTGCCAAAGTCCGGCTTAGTCCCACGCGGCGCGCAATGGGAACGGCGGCAAGGCCCATCACAGCAAAGCACAATCCAGGCAGCGCAGTGAGAAGACCCGCGGCGCCGGAACTAATACCAAAGTAGTCTTGGATTTGCCCTAAAACCGGCGCCACTGACGCAATGCCGGATCGCAAATTCACCGCCGTGAGGCACACGACGGTGAAGAGCAAGGCAGGCGCAAGAGTGCGCCGGAACGCCTGACCCATCAAACTATTTCTGAACTGGGGCCCACTCCGGGCCGGTCTCACCGAGCTCAGGGTCAAGTTTGGCCACGAGTGGCTTCGGCTTCTGCAGCACCGTGCCGGGGGTGACATCGATGCGCTGCCACACTGCCTGCTGGCCCGTGTAATCACCCGTGATGATCGGGTACGGGTGGTTCTCCGGTGGGAGATTCACGCCGACGAGCTCAACCGGAATATCGTCAACGACGTCCTCAACACGTGGCTGCGCGGCCCACTCGCCCTCACGGCCTAGGGTCTCGTGCACCTTCTGCGCGGTAAACGGCAGAAAAGGTGTGAGCATGACGTTGCAGTCAGACACCACCTGCAGTGCTGTCCACAGGACGGTGGCCAGACGCTCGCGCTGGGTCTCATCCTTGGCCAGCTTCCACGGTTCCATGGCGGCAACGTAGGCATTGGCCTCACCGACAACGTGCATGATGGCGGTCATGGCCTGCTTGAACTTGGACTGCTCGAGGAACTCCGCGGCGGTGGCGAAGGTCTCCTCAGACAGCGCCAAAATATCCTTATCGGCCTGTTCCAGAGCGGCCGGTGCAGGTACTTCGCCGAAGTTCTTGAACGCCATGGACACAGTGCGGTTGACCAGGTTGCCCCAGCCATTCGCCAGCTCATTGTTGATACGGCGGACGAACTCATCCCAGGTGAAGTCGGTGTCATTGTTTTCAGGTCCAGCCACCGCAATGAAGTAGCGCAGGGCATCCGGACCAAACTCCTTAAGGAAGTCCTTGACGTAGATGACCACGCCCTTGGAGGAGGAGAACTTGGATCCCGACATAGTCAGGTACTCCGAGGAGACGATTTCCGTGGGCAGGTTCAACTCACCATACGCGTGTACCTCGCCGCCCTTGGCTCCCTTGCCGGCATAACCCAGCAACTGGGCTGGCCAAATCTGAGAGTGAAAGGTGATGTTGTCTTTGCCTTGGAAGTAGTAGTGGCGAGCCTCCGGGTTCTGCCAGTACTGCTTCCACGCATCCGGGTTGCCGGTGCGGTGGGCCCACTCAATGGAGGAGGACAGGTAGCCGATGACGGCATCGAACCACACGTATAGCTTCTTCGCGCCGTTGTCCTGCCAGCCCTCAACCGGAATTGGAATACCCCAGTCAATATCGCGGGTCATGGTGCGCGGGCGCATATCCTCCAGCAGGTTGAGGGAGAACTTCAGTACGTTCGGGCGCCAATCCTCACGGGTCTTGAGCCACTCCTCAAGCGCATCCTTGACGGAGGGAAGGTCGAGCAGGAAGTGCTCGGTCTCAATGAATTCCGGTGTTTCGCCGTTAATTTTGGACACGGGGTTGATGAGGTCCACCGGATCGAGCTGGTTGCCACACTCATCGCACTGGTCACCGCGGGCACCATCGGCGCCACAAATAGGACAGGTGCCTTCAATGTAGCGGTCCGGCAAGGTACGGCCCGTGGAAGGTGAAATGGCACCCTTGGTGGTTTCCTTAATCATGTAGCCGTTCTCGTAGAGACCCTTGAACAGCTCCTGCACTACCGCGTAGTGGTTGCGCGTGGTGGTGCGGGTAAAAAGGTCATAAGACAGACCGAGCCCAGCCAAGTCGGTAACAATCTGACGGTTGTAGCGGTCCGCCAGCTCGCGGACGGTCACGCCTTCCTTGTCCGCCTGAACGAGCAGCGGGGTGCCGTGTTCATCGGTACCGGAGACCATGAGAACATCATTTCCGCGCATTCGTTGGAAGCGGGCAAACACATCTGAAGGAACGCCGAAGCCCGCCACGTGTCCGATGTGGCGGGGTCCGTTGGCGTAAGGCCAAGCAACATTAACGACAACTGTCTCAGTCATGCCCTCTACTCTATCGAACACCCCCTCACCGTACGTGCAGTGAGGGGGTGTAAAAAGAGCGCGCAGCGAGGCGCTTGACGGGCGATTCTTCGCCAGGGCTTTAAGCGTTAGTGCTTCGGCTTGTGCTGGCGGCGGCGCTCCTTGTAGGCCTGTTCGCGCTGGAACTCGCGGTGCAGACGACGCTCACGAGCCAGCTTGCGCTGGAAGGCCTGGGATTCGCGGTATTCCTTGTAGATGACGTCGTTGCTCAAGTCCTTGTAGATAGCAAACATGAGACCGACGACGATGAAGAGGAAGGGCAGGGCTGCCACGATAGTGACATTCTGCAGGTTGGACAGGGAATCCTCGCTCGAGAGCAGCAGGGTCAGGCCAACCGCCGCGGTGAGCACGCCCCAGACAGCGGACAGCCACGGCTTAGCGGTGGTGGCACCAGACTGGGACATGGAACCCATGACGGTGGACGCGGAGTCTGCCGACGTAATGAAGAAGGTAGCCAGCAGGATTGCGGCGACGATGCCAGCGATGAAGCCACCAGGCAGGTTCTGCAGTAGGTTAAACAGCTCCTGCTCCGCGGAGTCACCAGAGATGGAATTGCCATTCTGCTCCATATGAATGGCGGTGCCGCCGAAGATGGCGAACCATACGGTGGACACACCAGCCGGAACGAGAAGCACGCCGATGCAGAACTCGCGTACGGAGCGACCGCGGGAAATGCGGGCCAGGAACATGCCGACGAACGGGGACCACGAGACCCACCACGCCCAGTAGAAGATGGTCCACGTGGATAGCCACTCACCAGCAGTACCGTTGTTGGACTCGGCGGTGCGAGCGATCATCTCGGTGAAGTTGGCCAAGTAGTTACCAATGGAACCAGGGATCTGGTTGAGAATCGTCACCGTGGGGCCCAGGATGAACACGAAGATGGCCAGTAGGGCAGCCAGGATCATGTTGGCGTTGGACAGGTACTGAATCCCCTTACCCACACCGGACATCGCGGACAGGATGAAGGCTAGAGTCAGCACGAGCACGATGCCAATGACCACGCTCTGGGAAGGATTCTCAATGAGGCCGGACGCCTCAAGGCCCGCCTGGATCTGGGTAGCGCCGAGGCCCAGGGAGCAGGCGGTACCGAAGACAGTGGCGAAGATGGCCAGGATGTCAATGATCTTGCCCACGGCACCGTCAGCATTGCGCTGACCGATGAGCGGCACAAAGGTCTGGCTCAGCAGCTGTTTGCGGCCGATGCGGAAGGTGGAGTACGCAATGGCCAGACCCACAATGGCGTAAACCGCCCATGGGTGCAGCGTCCAGTGGAACATGGCAGTGGCCATGGAGGTACCGACTTCATGTTCACCGTGGCCGGGAACGCCGTTCTTGAAGTAGTTGAGTGGCTCGGACGCACCATAGAACATCAGACCAATGCCCATACCGGCGGCGAACATCATGGCAATCCACGACACCGTGGTGAACTCGGGTTCTTCATTAATTTCACCCAAGCGGATGGTGCCGAACTTCGACAATGCGATGAAGAGCACGAAGACGACGAAAATGGTGCCGAAGAGCACGTAAGCCCAACCAAAGTTGTTGACCACGAAGCTCAACGCGTTGCTGGCGAAGGTACCGAAGTTATCCGGTGCGGCCAGTCCCCATGCCACGAAGGCGGCGACGAGGATGCCAGCGAAGCTGACGATGGTCCAATCGATTGGCGAGTCAATACCGCCGGGGCCAAAGTCCTCCTCCGCCGTGTCCTTCTCTTCTGCCGGTACCGCGTGGGCGTCTGGGTTGAAGGACCTGTTGTTCAGCATGTCCTGAAGCTGGCTCGTGGCCGAGGCAGCCTCGAGGCGCTCATCAACGGTATGGTATCCATCCGCCGCGTTCGGGGAGCTAGCTCCGCGTGGAACGGCCGACGGCCCCTCCGTGTCCGTTAGATTGTCTACATTGGTCGAGTCTGTCATAGCTTCAGACCTTGGTGTTATGCCACCAACTAGTCAACCTGCAAGACAGGTAAAATGCACTGTACCCCGCCGTTATGCCTGGAGTGGGCGCCCCAGCCTGCGCTTTCCGACGTCTCCCCAATCCCCGTTTCAGACCATCATCCACCTGCGACTGCGCAGCTGACGGCGGATTTTAGGCCAACGCACAGAGCAAACACAGGCGAGATCTATAACGAAGCAATAACAATTGACGTAAAAGAGACTGTGCTCACCATCATGTGTCAGTGCTGGACAAGCCCACATTCACGGCCACTACTCGTCGCGGGCAGCAAGATACGCGTCATACACCTCGCGGTTTGACCACTCGGTACCGGCGGCCACCTGCTTGCACGCATCCTTAGCGCGCACACCGCGATCTACTTCGGCGCGGACCTGCGCGACGAGCTCGTCCAGCGAGGCCGGTTCGGCTGCGCCGCCTTCGATGACCACGGTGATTTCTCCTCGCGCATTCTCTTCGGCCCACTCCGCGAGCTCGCCCAAGGTGCCACGCTTAATCTCTTCGTAGGTCTTCGTCAGCTCGCGGCAGACGGCAGCGCGGCGTTCGGCGCCGAGGATTAAGGAGGCGTCGGCAAGCGTCTGCGCCAGGCGGTGAGGCGACTCAAAGAAGGCAATCGCGCGGCGCTCACCGACCAAAGACTCCAGCCACGCTTTTCGGGGTCCAGGTTTGCGGGGAGGGAAGGCATCGAAAAGGAAGTGCCCGACGCCCAGGCCCGAGAGCGCCAAGGCAGTAGGCACTGCTGATGGTCCGGGAAAGCATGTGACCGGAACACCTGCCTCCACTGCAGCATCCACAATGGAGTGGCCAGGGTCGGACACAAGCGGCATGCCGGCGTCTGACACGACGAGGACCGTGCCCGTGCGAGCAGCGTCCACGAGCATACGGGAGCGTTCCGCCTCGTTGTGGTCAAAATTGGAGACCACCTTGCCGCGGATCTCCGCCCCTAAGGCAGCGGCCAGATTGCGCACGCGGCGGGTATCTTCCGCGGCAATAATATCGGCGTGGCTCAAGGCCTGAATGAGGCGTGCGGACGCATCACCAGGATTGCCCAGGGGTGTCGCGGCGAGAATGACACCGCGCGGCAAAGGTTCAAGCTGAAGACTCATACTCCCCAGCATGGCACACGCACGCTAAACTCTTCCGAGTGAGTATCGCAGAGTCCATCGCCCGACCCGTCCGACAGGACCGCACGGCTGTGTCCGGCCGTCATACCCGCCCGGCACCACCCGTACCTCGTCCCTACGTGTGGACCCGTTCGGACACGATCAGTACGGCCATTATCGCCGTGTTGGCGTTCATCACGCGTTTCGCGGGCCTTACCAGCCCTGTGTCTGAAGGAACCCCGGTCTTCGATGAGAAGCACTACGTTCCTCAAGCCTGGGACATGGTCACCAGCTGGCACAACCTCTTTTTGGGCGGCATCGAATCCAATCCCGGATACGGCCTTGTGGTGCACCCGCCGCTAGCCAAGCAAATTGTGGCGCTCTCCGAATCAGTCTTTGGTTATACACCGCTGGGCTGGCGTTGTATGACCGCACTCTTTGGCGTCGGTACCGTGCTGCTCACCATGGCACTGGCTCGCCGTCTTTCTGGTTCCTGGCAGGTAGGTTTCCTGGCGGGTCTCCTAGCAGTGTGCGATGGTGTGCTGCTGGTGTCCTCGAAGTTCGGCATGCTCGATATCTTCCAGGTCTTCTTCGTCGTCGCTGCCGCGTGGGCGCTAGCGCGCGACCACCAGCAGATGCGTGAGCGTCTGCACACCGCCTTTGTGAACGGGACGATGGGAACGTCCGACTTCGGCCCGCGTTTTGGTTTCCGCTGGTGGCGCTTCACCGCCGGCGTTTTCTTGGGACTTACTCTGTCGGTGAAGTGGTCAGGCCTGTACTACATCATGTTCTTCGGGCTCATGAGCGTCTTTTCCGATCTGGCCCTACGCCGCCTTTACGGTGTTCGCCGCTATGTCGTGGGCACCCTGATTCGCGATACCCCGGCGGCACTGGCCTCCCTTGTTGCTGTGCCGGTAGCACTCTATGCGTGGTCATGGCGCGCGTGGTTCGCCGATGAAACTGCTGTTTACCGTCACGCCAAGTTCGACGGCACCATTGAGGAGGGGTCCTGGCTCCTTCACCTCCCCGAGCCTCTTGCCGGCTGGTTCTACTACCACACCTCTGTGCTGGAGTTTCACGCCTCGCTGACGTCGTCCGGCGGCCACAGCCACCCGTGGGACTCCAAGCCGTGGGCCTGGCTGGTGGCGGCACGCCCCATTCTCTATTACTCCTCCACCGACCTCACCTGCCGGGGTGGAGGCGAGTGCCGCAAGATGCTGTTCCTCTTCGGTACTCCCGCCATTTGGTGGCTGGTTATCCCCGCTGTGTTGTGGGGTCTGTGGTCGCTCCTCGTGCGCCGCAACCGAGCTTTCCTCATTCCACTTGTGGGTGCGGCCGCTGGTTTCTTGCCGTGGCTCATGGTCTTTGACCGTCAGATGTACTTCTTCTACGCCACAGCCTTCATCCCCTTTGTCATCGTGCTTATCGCCCTTGCTTTGGGCCAGATGATTGGTCGTGGACGCGAGCTCACGTGGCCGTGGATTACGTCGCTCTTTGGCTCCGCGGTTCCACTGGGCACCTTCCTCACAGTGTGTTATGCCGCGCTGGTGGTAGCCATGTTCGCGTACTTCTCCCCCATCCTCTACGGATTCATAATTCCCGAGTCCTGGTATCAGTCGATGATGTGGCTGCCGTCGTGGACCTAGTCCCTAACGGGGGCTCGCCGTGAGCGTGCGGTAGACATCACGCAACACAAACCCGCGGTCTGCGGCCCACGCCCAGCCAAGCCCGGCAGCAGCCAGGCCAGTAGCGACGAGAATATAGATCTGTCCAGCGCCCACGGTGCCCAAGGCGAAGTCGCGCATGGTGAATCCACAGAGGAAGGCAAACATGGTGCAGGCCACCGGCAATAGGCCAGGGGCCGATGCCGGACGCCATGCGGCAAAACCTAATCCACTAGCCAGACCGAAACGCAGAGCGGCTGTTTCCATGAGCAGGCGGGCGCGCTCTGGGTCCGCGCCTTCCGCTAGGGTTCCCTCTGTGCCAGTGGTGGTCAGGCCGGAAGCACTCACCACAACCACGACGGCCCATACGAGAAGAACAGCGGACAGGGCACCAAGGCTTACCCGTGCCAGCGTTAGTGACGCCTGACGAGCACTGGAGGCGCGCTGCCATTCCGGTTCCACACCGGCGAGGATCACTTCAGACAAATCTCGGGGTGGTGCCCCAGCCGGTTCCACTTGACTCAGCGACCGCGACAACGCAGCAGCCTTATCCCGGAATGCAGCACACTCCGCACATCCAGAAACATGGGCATCGATAACGTCTGGTGACAATTGAGGGACTTCACCATCAAGCTGTGCGGAAATAGCCGCCTGCACCTGCTCATGCGTCAGCACGGCTCAACACTCCATCTACGCTGGCGCGGCCGGAGCCGAACACGACGATCATGAGCAGGGACACGATGAGGACCAACGGATACTCGATGCCGCCATCCGCACTGAAGAGCCCATTGCCCAAGTGCACAAAATACAGGGCGCAGGCCATAAGAAGTGCTAATGCACCTGCCACAAATGTGGTGAGCAACCCCACGACGAGGGCCGCCCCACCAATCATTTCCGCAATGCTGGCCAAGTAGGCCGACAGCTGCGGCTGCGGAATGCCCAGTGCAGAAAATTGTCCGGTGGTTTCATCCATACCGGTAAAAAACATTTTGTCCACGCCGTGTGCCACAAAAATGATTCCCAGCACTGCGCGGAGAATGAGCAGTGCGGCATCGCGAACGGCGGGTCGATTCATGCTTCATAGACTACCCTGGATGCCCACTGCCCCACGAAAGGACTCCCACACCATGTGCACTTGGCTCACCGTGGATTCACCAGTTGGCCCGCTTACCCTCGTCGCGAGCGCTCAGGGCTTGTCCCACGTGTATTTTTCTTCCGAGGAACCGGTCCTCAACACGGCCACGAAAGCCACTCATGCCACGGATTCTGCGCTTGCCCACAACGATCAGTGTGAGGACACAGCGTTGACGGTGCTCAACGACGCCTCCCGGCAACTCGCCGAGTACTTCGCCGGGAACCGAAAGAGTTTTGAGCTGCTTGTCGACGTCCCCACTCCCCCACTCACCTTCCGCAGCCGCGCCCAGCATGCGCTAAGAAGCATTCCCTATGGCACGCGCTGGACGTATGCCCAGCTAGCCCAGGCAGCGGGAAGCGAAGGTGCGGTACGTGCAGCGGGTAGTGCCTGCGCCACCAACCCGCTGCCCATCGTAGTTCCCTGTCACCGCGTGGTGCGCGCGGACGGTCACATTGGCGCTTACCGTGGCGGCCCAGAAACCAAGAAATTCCTCTTAGAGCTTGAAGAACGCCACAGTCGAGAGCTCTCCAGCGGGAACCGTTGAGAGGTGTGCGCAGTCTAAGAAGGTATGACTGTTACAGAGATGACACCACCTACAGCTGAGATGACGAACGATACGGGACTTGTTTATGACGAAGAGGGCCGCGGCCGCCCTGCATGGGCAGTGGCCTCACCGCTCCTCAAGCACTATTACGACACGGAATGGGGTATGCCCATCCACGAAGAATCGGCGTTGCTGGAGCGCCTATGTCTCGAGGGCTTTCAAGCTGGATTGAGCTGGGAGCTCGTGTTGCGCAAGCGGGAGGCTTTTCGCGAGGCCTTTGTTGGATTTGATGCGGATTTACTCGCCAGCTTTGGTGACGAAGAAGTTGAACGCCTCATGGACAATGAGCGCATTATCCGCAACCGGCTGAAGATTACCTCTGTGCTCACCAACGCCAAGGCCACGGTGGCCTTACGTGAGGAGGGTGGACTCGATGAGTTTATATGGAGCTTCCTCCCCAAGGACACCATCGTCCCCGAGCGAGAGGAGGACATCCCCAAATACACGCAGGAAGCTCAAGACATGTCCAAGGCTCTCAAGAAAGCCGGCTTCAAATTTGTCGGCCCTGTGATCTGCTTTTCTCTTATGGAGGCCATCGGGATGGTCGATGCCCACCTCGTAGGCTCACACCGCCGAGGAACCTCCGGAATCTGGCCGGCTTAACTAGCCCCTCAGAGGTATCCGAGTCGCCCGAGGTACCAGACGTGATGGAGGATTAAGAGCCGGCTAGTCCTTAGGAGTTAACCTACGCGGCGCGCAGCGAGGTCATCACGGCGTTGACGTGGTGAGCTGTGGGGTCCGTCAAAGCCGCCATCGCTATCGTCCTCGTCATAGACCGGCAGGTAGTCGAAATCGGGGCTTTCATCGTCGATTTCCAAGACGAGTGCGCCCGGTCGGCGAAGGTTCGGTGGCAGGGACTCAGCGGGGTTGTCCGCGTTCCGCACGCCAAGGCGTGCGCGGCGCAAGTGGTAAACACGGCGTCGCAGCAGCTCCTGCTCGCGGCGCACCTGGGAACGCAAAGCTACCAAGTAGATAAAGGTAATGGCACCCGTAATGCCGGCGAACCACCACGTCCATCCACCCACCACGATGCCGAGGCACACAGTGGCTACCACGGCGATGGCCAAGCCAATGAGCGTGCGCTGGCGGCGCTGATAGCGAGTTGCCGAGGCTTCCTTCTCCTTGACGGGGTCCCAGCCGCCGCGTCCGAGGCGGCGTTGAGCGAAAGCAAGCTCTTCCGCAGACAGTTCAGTATCGGAGTCACTAGCCGCCTGCTCGTCAGCGTCGGAGTCCGCCGTGATGGTCTCGCTCATGGGTAGGGCAACGCCAGACTCAACGGCGTCCGATTCCCCGGCCTCCACAGCGCCGTCAGAATCGGCTGCTGCATTGGCGCCGTCGGCCACGCCTGCAGCGTCCGCCCCATCGATAGCTCCTGGATACAGAAGGTCCACCGGTGAAGTGTAAGTTTCATCGTGTGTGTAAGCGTCTTCAGCCACGGATGCATTAGCTGGAACCGTGAAGACCTCAGCTTCAGAAGAATCAACGCGATCAGCGTCGTCCTCAGCGCCCTCTGCGTCTTCTATACGCTCTTCATCCACGATGACATCGTCGTCATCGTCCTCATCTCCATCATCGGCTTTCGCGTCAGCCTGCGCAGCGCTAGCAGGCACCGCCTGAGCATTGTCCGCAACATCCACGCCAGAATTGCTATCGATGTCGTCCACAGGCTCTGTGTCAGACTCAGAGGCAGCTTCGACAACTTCACCGTCGATAGTCGCGGCAACAGCATCAGCATAATCCGCCTCCCCGTGGGAAGACTCAGCGAACTGAGAGTGATCCGCAGCGGGATCATCAGCAATCACTAGTTCATAATCAGCATCTGCGTCGTCGGCTGCACTATAGCTGCTCGGACGCACATCTTCTTTGCTTAGTCGGGGCTTGCGGCGCCCGGGAACCGAACCGGAATCGCCCTCAAAAAGCACACGGGTCTCTTCGAATGCCTCACCAGTGTGGCTCATGGGGCGCTGGGAGCGCAGCAGCCAAGGGGCAAGGATGAAAAGCCACACCACAATGACGAGGATGATAGGCACAGTGGTCATCATGAGGAAGGGTCCCACTTTCCAGGGGTCGACGAAAAGGGAGTACAACTAGGCCCCCACTCTAGCCGCCTACGGGCACACTTCGGGCATTGTCAGCCGCAAAATTACAAGGTTGTGACTTATGTGAAAGCAGAGGTAGTTAAGCTTTAGACAACTCGGCCGGCAGCCCTAAGACGCTCCACAGCGCTGGATGCAAAGTCTTCCCGATTAAGCGCCAAGAAGTGATGATCACGCCACGCACCGTCAATATGGAGATTGCGACGCAGGAAACCTTCATCTCGGAAGCCGTTATTGTGCAGCACCTTGCCGGAGGCAGGATTTTCTGGGAGGTACGTCGCGGTGACGCGATGCAAGCCAACGCGGTAAAAGGCATGATCCACACCCAAGGCACAGGCGGCGGTAGCGATGCCAGCGCGGTGTACACCCGAATGCACCCAGTAGCCAATCCAACATTCACTGACCCCGCCGTGCTGAATATTGCCTAAGGTCAGCTGGCCACGAAAATGACCATCGACCTCAATGACGAGGGGAACGACCGTCCCTGAGCGTGCTGATTCACGCAAGAACATCAAATGGTTCCACCAGGCGGACTGGGAGTGCGCGGAGGTCCACTCTGTCGGAAGCGTCGGTTCCACGGGTTTGAGGAAATCACGGTCCTCAATGCGCTGCTGACGCCACGCGCTACCGTCGCTGCGCAGCAATGGACGCAGCCGAACGTTCAGGCCCTGAGGGAAAGCCGTGGTGCCTCGCATTCTTAGTGACGGCGTGGCCTCCGGCCAGCCAGGGTGGTCAGGATTGACCGCGCCGCTGGCAGGGCTCGACAGCCGCCCAGCGGCGGTTCCAAAAGGATCGAGCATGGGTCCTAGCTGCGTTGGGTTAGGAACATGACGTCAACGACATCGCCCGGGCGAATCTCCGTCACGTCCTCGGGAATACGAATCATGGCGTTGGCCTCGGACAAACCGGCGAGCAAGTGGGCTGGCGCGCCCGAGGCACCGCCGAGGCCTTCCACCAGGTAATCGGACGTTTCCGCATCTCGCATGAGACGTGCCCGAATAAATCCACGACGACCGGGGCGGGATTCCACATGGTTAAGTACGCGTGCTCGTACCACGCGGCGTTGGCCGGAGCGCTTGCCCAGCGAGAGTTTGATAAGCGGGCGAACGAACACTTCAAAAATGACGAGAGCCGAGACCGGATTTGAAGGCAACAAGAAGGTAGGAATGCGCTCCTCACCCAAAAGGCCAAAGCCCTGAACTGAGCCTGGGTGCATTGCGACGCGAGAGGTATCGACAACACCCAGCTCATCTAGGACCTCACGGATCTCCTCCGCGCCGGCACCGCCCACGGCACCTGAAATGACTAGGACTTCGCTGCGCGCCAGATAAGTCTCTAGGGCTTCGCGCACGCGGCGCGGTTCGCCTGCCGCAATACCCACGCGCTGTACGTCAGCTCCTGCCTCTTTCGCGGCAGCCGCCAACGAATAGGAGTTGACGTCGAAGACTTGGCCTAGGCCAGGTTCGCGATCAATGTCGACGAGCTCTTTGCCGTAGGACACGATGGTCACGCGCGGGCGCGGATAAGCCAGAACCTTGGAACGGCCCACTGCGGCGAGCAATCCAATCTGTGCTGGCCCCAGGATGGTTCCCGACGACACCGCCACGTCACCCGGCTGTATATCATCGCCTACTCGGCGCACGAAATCACCCGAACGCACTGGACGATGTGAGGTGACGCGCTTGCGTCCGCGGTCAGACCATTCGAGTGGAAGGACGGCGTCAGCCAACGTCGGCAACGGTGCACCCGTATAGACACGAACCGCCTGCTTGGGCTGCAGGCGTAGCGGCTGGCGGGAGCCTGCAGGTACCTCGCCGACCACAGGCAGCGAGCGCTCGATCTCTGGCTCCGTAGCAGAGCCATCGGCGTCCTCCTCAGACGGTCGCGAGCGGGCCTTGAGTGCTCGTTCGCCTCCCACGTCGACGGCACGAACAGCATAGCCGTCAATCGCTGCCTGCGGAAATCCCGGCAATGGTTGGTTGGCCTGCACCTCCTCGGCGCATTTGAGGCCCAGAGCATTCGCGATAGCGATGCGCACCGGTTCTGGAGTCACCGCTGCATCAAGAATGAATGCCATCTGGTCATCGACCGAACGCATATACCGCCTACCTTTGCTGTGGGCTCTTCAGGGATGGACTAAATCATAATGTGCAGAGGCTAACCCTTCAGGCCGTTCTCTGCCTCGTACTCATCCAGGATCTGCTTAATCGCCTTGTACAGCGCCGGACCGTACTTCTCATCTCGTAGACCAAAATCAACGTTAGCTGGGATATAGCCGCCTGGGTTACCCAAGTCATGGCGCTTGCCTTGGTGTACCACGACGTGAACCGGGTGACCTTCGGTGATAAGCAGCTCGATAGCATCCGTGAGCTGCAGCTCGCCACCCTTACCGGGCTTAATGCGGCGCAAAGCATCAAAAATCTTGCGGTCGAGCAGATAGCGGCCAGTTGCCACGAGATTCGACGGCGCGTCCTCGGGGTCGGGCTTTTCCACCATGCCGACAACCTTCTTGACTCCCGGGACATTGGTGTCTTCCACATCAAAGACGCCGTAATTAAAGGTCTCTTCGCGGGAGACCTCGAAAGCACACAGCACGCTGCCGCCTAGTGCAGCTCGCACGCGTGCCATCTCCCCCATGACGGTGGCAGGCAGAACAATGTCATCCGGCAGCATGACGGCGAAGTACTCCTCGTCATCATCCAAAACGGATTCTGCCAGCCCCACCGCGTGTCCCAAACCCAGCGGCTTTTCCTGAGGGACGGAAATGGGGTGAATTAGTTGGGCAGCGCGCTTAACCTTTCCTACCTGCTCGTCTTTACCGCGAGCATCAAGTGTATCGACGAGTTCAGGAAACTCCTCGAAGTGACGCATCACTTCCTGTTTGTTCGGTGCGGTGATAACAGCCAGGCGCTGGGCGCCGACGGACGCGGCTTCCTCCGCGATCAGCTCAATACCCGGCGTATCAACGACGGGGAGCAGCTCCTTCGGCACAGTCTTAGTGGCGGGCAGAAAGCGGGTGCCCATGCCGGCAGCGGGAACAACAACCGTGGCGATTCCCGTCGGGGAATCCTCATGTGCAATAGCCATAGATTCCAGTTTACAATGCACCCTCCGTGTCACTGCACTGCGCTACGCAACCATTCTATGATTTATATCCATGACAACTTCCGCTAAGGATACTCTCAGAGCTCAGCTTCTCCATGCCCGACGCACACGTAGTGCCGAGCAGCGCGCTGAGGATAATAAAGCCTGGTGTAAAGGGGTACGCGCCCTGCTGACTCCCGAAATGACCGTCGCGGCTTACTATCCACTGGGAACTGAGCCCGGTGGCTCCGAGTTTGTGGAGACTATCAAGGCTGCCTGCGCGGAGGTATATCTGCCCATCTCCGCGCCGAAAGGCCTACTGCTGTGGACGCGGTACGACGGCCCAGACTCCATGCGTCCCGGCGCGCTTGGCATTGCGGAGCCCCAAGGCGAGCGCCACTCAAGTGCGATTCTGGCTACGGTGGATCTCATCCTGGCACCGGCCATGGCTGTGAGCCCCTCCGGCATGCGACTCGGTAAAGGTGCCGGCTACTACGACCGCGCCCTCAGCCCGCTTCCCACTGGGCACCCACCGGTTGTCGCGCTCGTGCACTCCACAGAGGTTCGCGAGGTTCCTTTTGAGAAGCATGATCGCCCTGTGGACGGCATCCTTACCGAGCGCGAGATGCACTGGATATAGAGCTCTGGGAATAGCGCTCTGGGAACCGACTGGTGCTAATCCCAGTCTAAGAAGGCATGGACCTTCTCCAGCTTCTACGCACACCAGGCCACCGACGCAGCGTGCTCCTGCGCCGCGTACTGGCCTGCGTCCTGCTCGTGGCCGCTGGCCTCAGCGCTGTGGCTTCAACGCGTGAGCAGCCCCGCGCCATTGTCATGGCTCGAGAGGTCAGCGCAGGTGAGAAACTCACCCGTAATGATGTCTCCCTGGCTCGCGTCCCTTCCTCCCTACTTCCCGCCACTGCTGTGGGCGGCACCCCAGATGACGTCGTGGGCCGAGTGCTCCTAGCATCTGCCAGTCCAGGAGAGATTCTCACGACGACGCGCCTACTGAGCTCAGACCTCATCGCAAACTTCGGCATGGAGGATGCCCATCTCATCCCACTCACATTGGCTGAACCCGAGATTGCCTCCAACCTGCACCACGGCGATACAGTCAATATCGTTGGCGGAAGCACCGGCGAGGAAGAAACGCTGGGCTTTGAACATTCGGCTATACATGGTTCAACTATCGCTAGCGGTGCCCGTGTAATTTCCGTTGGCACAAGTGATGACGGCGCGCGGGGACGCACATTGCTCGTTGCGCTACCAGCTGATGCTGCCGAAGCCGTCGCGGCGGCCTCCCTAGCTCAGCCGCTTACGGTCGTCATTGTGGGCGACCGAGCACACAGCTGACCTCAACTGTGATAATCAGCTCGTTTAGGTGCGCCGCTGTCTCTACATCTTGCTGGCATCACCACAATCAGACTACGGTAGCTCTGTCCACCCAGGCGCCACAGCCCAACAGCGCAGACGCTGCTGCCGGCACCGCGCCGCCACGTGGCCTCTCAACACACAGTAGTTTTCCACTCAGCCTCGCTTCCCCCTAGCGTTTGCCCACTGCCGCACCGATCGCCCTGCGTTCGAGCGCCTCAGTGAGGCGCGAGGCTATAGCAGATAAGGACATTTCCATGCTCAAGGGCTTTAAAGATTTCATCATGCGCGGCAACGTCATCGAACTGGCCGTAGCAGTCATCATCGGTTCTGCCTTCACCGCCATTGTCACCGCCGTGACGGATCACCTCATCCAGCCGCTCATCAACTCTTTCGGTTCTGCAGACATGGGTGCCCTCGGCTTCGCTATCACTGACAACCCAGACACCTTTCTCGATTTCGGTGCAGTGATCACCGCCGCCATCAACTTCCTCATCATCGCTGCTGTGGTCTACTTCGGCATCGTTGCTCCGATGAACGCTCTGACCGAGCGCGCTAAGCGCCGCCAGGGTGTGGACCCGGAGGAAGCTGCCCCGACCACCGAGCAGCTGCTGAGCGAGATCCGCGACCTTCTCGCTGCTGAGAATGGTGGCACCACCACGACCACCAAGTAGGTTCGACCGTTCACAAGCTTTCAAGCTTGTTGTAGGGCCGGCTCTTTCTCCGCGAAGGGGCTGGCCCTCTTCTGCTTCCTAGGGCAGCAGCCTTCTCTGAGCTTGTAACTCTTGTGTCCCTTGCCCCTCTAGCCCCCTATTGAGTGGAACCAAAGTGTGGCGGCATATTCTCGCGGTAAAAAGCTTCCCCGGTGGGATCGTCATCGCCGCCCACGGCCGCCGCTTCATCGAAGGAGACACTTCGTAGTTCATCTTCTCCCCCATCGCTCTCGGTAGTACGAGCACCTGCGGTGGGGGCATCAAAACTGCGGTCATAATTCTCCGCAGTGGACGGGCGCTGCGCGCGACGGCGACGGCGCGCAGGACGCTGCTCAGATTGTGCCATTAGACGCTTGACTTCTGGAGCTGGTCAACAAGGTGGTGCACCAACGGGGTCAGCGTGGCCATACCGTCGCGCACAGCGGCGCGAGAGGAGGCCACATTCACAATTACGGTGGAGCCAGACACACCAGAGATTCCGCGGGACGTACACGCATCCACTGCTCCACAGGCCTGGCCGGAGGAACGCAGTGCCTGTGCAATTCCGGGGACCATCTGGTCCAACACCGCCCGAGTAGCTTCCGGAGTCTTATCACGCGGGCCCACGCCGGTACCGCCAATCGTGAGGACAAGATCCACTCCACCGACAACACCAGTCTCAATGGCCTGGCGAATCTTGGATTTCTTCGAGCGAACAATCACCGCACCATCGACGGTGAAATTGGCTTCCGCCAGCAGCTCACCTGCCAAGCGGGAAGTATCTTGTGCAGTGTCATCCGGATGGTCCGTAACGATGACGATAAGCGCGCGGCGCGGCGCCTGGAGGCTCTGTTCTTGTTCACTGGCGAAAAGGAACGCATCATCGGGTTCGTTGACGTCATCCAACTCGTGGGGGGCGTCGCGTCCCAGCAAGTCTGTGGTGTCGGTTGTCTCTGCCAAGGCGGTGTCTCCTTAAGACCGAAGGCTTAGTGTCGTCTCGGTGTTGTTTTGCGTCGTCTCTATGTCGGGCGTCTGGTGGTCGCTACGCGGCCTAGAGGAACAGAGGCTTCTAGGCCGCGCGGTTATCTGTAAACTTACTCGCTCGCCAGCGTTACCTCTACCTTTCGCGAATCTTCACCGTCTCGGCTCGTCACCTCAAGAGTGACGGTCGCACCAAATTCCTGCGAGCGTGTTGCCGCGATGAGGGAATCAGAACTCTCAATGAGACGGTCATCGACACGAGTGACAACATCGCCTGACTTCAGCCCCGCCTTATCCGCTGGACTATCGGGGTCAACCTCAACGATTTCAGCGCCATAGACATCGCTTTGTGCTCGTACCTTCACACCCAAAGTGGGGTGCTTCACTTTGCCATTGTTAATGAGCTCATCGGCCATACGCTTGGCAAAGTTTGACGGGATGGCAAAGCCCAGACCGATAGAACCGCCTTCTGAACCCGTACCACCCGACAGCGAGGCAATCATCGAGTTCATACCGATGATGTTGCCTTCCATGTCCACCAATGGACCACCTGAGTTGCCGGGGTTGACCGCGGCGTCGGTCTGGATGGCGTCGATAAGCGATGACTCACCGCCCTCCTGTGAAGCACGTACCGGACGGTTCTTCGCTGAGACGATGCCAGACGTCACCGTTGCATTGAGTCCCAGCGGGGAACCCACTGCCACGACTTCCTGACCCACAGCTGCTGAGTCGGAATCACCAAACTGGAGGAAAGGGAGATCCTTGGCGTCATCAATCTTGATGACTGCAACGTCCGTCGTGGCATCCGACGCCACAAAAGTCGCGGTGTGGTGTGAACCGTCATTCATCGTGACCTCAAGGCGTCCGCCTTCGTCAGCACCGGCAACCACGTGGTGGTTAGTCAATACGTAGCCGTCCGGGGAGATGATAGAGCCAGAACCTTCAGCACCACCTGAACGAGTGATGCTGAAGATGGATACCACTGCAGGCAATACCTTCGATGCGACGTCCTCCACAGAACCTGCTGCAGGTTCTTTGCCGGTACTGTTGGCCACCGGCTGATTTTGCAGAACCTCGTTGACGGTCGAGGTGGAGTCGCCATTAGTGCCCACCGCACCCACGACAGCGCCGGTGACACTTCCAACTGCCACTGCTCCCACGAGCATCATCGCCAGTGCCGTGCCCAATCCCACCTTGCGCTTGGGCTTATCTTGCTGCTCATTCGGCACAATGTGCACACCAGATGCTTGCTGGTTCTGAAGTGTCGACTGAGGAATCTCGAATCCGCGACCAGCGTAAGGTTGCTGGGTCTGGGGACGCTGTCCGCCAAAGCCATAGGTGCCGCCGTTGTACGGCCCCTGGTTGTTGGCGGGTGTCTGGCCACTGTACGGGGCCTGGGGGGTGCGGGATGCTGGCGAGGACGGAGCTCCCGTTGCGCCCTGGTTCATCTGGTTCATGTGGTGGCCGCCACTCGGACGGTTACCAAAACCGTTGGAGCTTTGTGCGCCTTGAGCATCAGTGCGGGGCTGGTTCCAACCAGTAGACTCGCTTCCCGCGTGAGTGCGGCGGGGATCCTGCGAGTTATCCATGTTTGAGTTCCTCATGTTCATGCCATCTAGTGTGCCCTACTGTGCTGGCGTAGATCTGTAGCTGCACTGCTTTTCTGCTACGAGATGCTGAACATTTCCTGTGTGCAATGAACTGGGATGGAACACCCAAACTAGCCTTGGTTGAACCAGCGCTCCGCGAAGATCTGACCACGGTCAGCAGAGTTCGCTGCCTGAAATTCATTGGGCTGCTCTTCGAGGCCATCCACCATGGCATCGCCCTCGACCGGATAGCCGGGCAAAATGACCTCCATACGTGTACCGCCATCAGCGGATTCCTTGATGGTGATGACGCCATTGTGGCGCTCAACAACGGCCTTGACGATGGCCAAGCCCAAACCGGAACCCGGCATCGAGCGAGCCTCCGCGGAGCGATAAAAGCGTTCAAAGACCTTTTCGCGCTCTTCCGGAGCAATACCTGGACCGGAGTCGTCGACACGCAAACACACCTTATCCTCTGCCACCTGGCGCATGGATACGCGTACCGTGCCGGTGGGCGGGGACCATTTAGCGGCGTTGTCCATGAGGTTGAGCGTGGCGCGCCCCAAGGCGAAGGGGTCACCGTCAAGCCCCCACGGGATAAAGCGCACACGGAAGTCAACGTCTGGGCGGCGACGGCGAGCACGGTTGAGGGAGTTTTCCAGAACCTCATGAAGTTCGACTGGTTCTGGCTCCTTCTCCGTCGCATCCTCGCGGGCAAGGTCCACGAGGTCACCAATAAGCGTGGAGAGCTCTGACATCTGCGCCATCACGTCTTCTTCAAGGTCACGGCGATCTTCGTCGCTAATTCCGAAGCCGCCACCAGACTTGTTCAGCATCATGAGCAACTCGATGTTGGTACGCATCGAGGTCAGCGGGGTCTTAAGCTCATGGCCGGCATCCGCGACAAACTGGGACTGCTGCACACGTGCGTGCCGGAGGGCACTCAGCATTCGGTTGAAGGACACCGTCAGCTGCGCCATCTCATCGTTGCTCACAACTTCAATCGGGCGCAGGTCGTTGGTCTGGGTGACGTAATCCACGGCGCGCTTGAGGCGTGCAATCGGCTGCATGCCTGTCTTCGACACCACCATGCCGGCAAAAATGGCCAACAATACACCGAAGGCCACAATCATGAGCAAGGCGGAGCCAACAGCAGAGATCAACTCTTCGGTAGGCTTTAGGTCTTGCGCCAACACCACTGCGGCCCCGCCATCATGAATCCTGGCCAAGACACGCTCGCCGCCCACCGTACGGATGGAAGTCTCCGTAGTGTCACCATCACGCTTAAAATCGCCGCCAACTGGAAGCGCATCGCCATACGCAAAGGTTTCCGATGCCGGGGAGATAGACACCCGCGTGTCAGGGTTATAGAACTTGAATGACGCGATCACCTGGTCAATGTTGTCGACAAAGCTCGGGTCCTGGGCCTGGCGAATCAACACACCGGCCTGCTGGTCCATGTGCTTGTCCACGCTGGCGGTCATCGACACTGCTACCAACCAGTACGTCACCAACGTCGTGACCGCCACAGAGACGGCTACTACGACACCGGTAACGAGAGAAAGGCGCCATCGCAGTGACGCCCGTGAAGCCCACCCGCGACCGGGTGTCATGGCTACCTCAGTGGTAGCCGATGAAGCTTCAGAAGGCACCGCGGGAGGCGCGGGCCTTCGGAGAATCACGCGGTGGCCTCCCTCATCACGTAGCCCACGCCACGCACGGTATGGATGAGTCGGGGTTCGCCATCTTCTTCAGTCTTCTTACGCAGGTAACCAATGTAGACTTCCAGCGCATTGCCCGAGGTCGGGAAATCGTAACCCCACACCTCTTCGAGGATGGTGTTGCGGGAAAGCACCTTGCGGGGGTTCTCCATCAGCAGATGCAACAGAGCGAACTCCGTGCGGGTCAGAGAAATCTGACGGCTGCCACGAGTTACCTCACGTGTATCAGCATCGAGTTTCAGGTCCTCAAAGCTCAGCTGAGTCTCGACCGGCTGCTTGGAGCCAATGGAGTCAGCTGCCGCACGGCGTACCAAGGAACGCACTCGGGCAAGGAGCTCCTCCAGCGCGAAAGGCTTGGGCAGGTAATCATCGGCGCCTGCGTCAAGGCCGGCGACACGGTCAGAAACGCCATCGCGAGCGGTCAACACGAGGATTGGACGGTCCCAGCCTTCACTGCGCAGAGTGCGGCACACCTCAAGGCCGTCCATGTTCGGCATCATGACGTCGAGGATGAGCAATTCAGGGTTATCCCGGTGCACTGCCTCAACAGCCTGTACACCATCGGCAGCCAACGCTACATCGTAGCCATTGAACTTCAAGGATCGGCGAAGCGATTCGCGTACGGCTTGCTCATCATCCACGACTAGAATCTTCATAGAGCCAATTATGACTTATGAAGGGCATTTTCACGAAGCGAAGAGAATTTTTTCGCCCCCTTATATCCCCCCTTAAGGGAAAAAGTCACATCCTCTTCCATTGCACGGACGTTAACAGGCTCTTCCGGTTTCGGGGTGCGTAGCGGGGTGAAGTAGAACACTGCGGGTTTAGCGGGTCACCACAACATATAGGG